>JAZRWU010000174.1:0-4230 GCA_045599885.1 Bacteroidales bacterium
TCCCCAATACCAAGGTGAACGCCAAGGAGTGTAGGAGGCTCTGAGAAGATAGGAGCAGATAAGGGGTCTGGCCACAAAGACAGGCTCCAGAATGTATTTCGGACCATAGATGAACGGATCTCCTACGACTTGGATACGGAAGGTCGATACGGAAGGCACTTCGGCGACGACCGAGGCCACATCCTGAAAAATGTTGTTGGCCAGCACGGCTTGGATGACAAACACGTGAGCATGGCCTTGAACCGTCTCCATAACGCGCAGATAATCGACATAGCCGTCGCGGTTGAGGTCGAGGTTGCTGAGCATATAAGAGGAATTGTTGATCAGCTGTTCGAATTCCTGCACATTGGACGATTGCGCGAATGCGGCTCCAATAGCTTGAAGATCAAGATATAAGGAAATGTCATCATCGGCGGCCACGACTCGTGTGGTGGTCACCGTGTGTGCCTTGGGGATAGTGACGCTGGTACTGTAGGTCCTGACGACAGGATCCGGAGCCACGGTGACGATTCTTGCTGTCCAGCAACCGCTGAACAGTAAAGGCAAAAGTGCCAGAAAGAAATTACGTTTCATATTCAATTAGGTGATGATGGTTATGTTTACAAACTTATATAAAATATCCGTATTTCATTTAATTAGACAAAGTATAATACGGAATGTGAACAGAAGGTAGAGTTAAATAAATCTAATCATGGCGGAAATGACAGGTACAAGGCGGATTTTTCTGGTCTGGATGATTTGTGTTGAGTGAAAAAGAAGTAGTTTTGTAAAGTGGGAGTTTGTAAGCCTCCGTTTGTGTCCCCGGAGGGGATGGCAAAGAGAATTCCCTTAGATGATAATAATAAGTTAATTGTAAGAATATGAGACGTTTAGTTGTGATGATTGTCGGCTTGTTCTGCCTCGTCCCTCTACAGGCCCGTTCTCTTCGGGTGTCCCGACCGGATAAGACGGAAACGGCTGTGTCTTCCGAAGTGATGCAGGCTGTTTATGAGGAAGTGAAAACTCCATATAAATATGGTATGGTGTTGGCCCCTGCTGACAATCACCACAAAATGGATTGTCCAACGGTTTTCCGAGCTCAGGGGAAATGGTATATGTCGTATCTGGTCTATGACGGAAAAACCGGCAAGGACGGACGCGGATATGAGACTTGGCTGGCCGAGAGTGAGGATCTGCTTCATTGGACCACGCTGGGCCGTCTGCTCCCTTTTTCCGGTCAGGGTTGGGATGCCAATCAGCGGGCCGGCTATTTGGCTTTGGAAGATATGGAATGGGGCGGCTCCTACCGTCTCGGCAAATATGACGGCAAATATTGGATGAGTTATTTCGGCGGTGCCAAAACTGGATATGAAGGGACGCCTCTGTCCATCGGTATGGCCTGTACTGAAGGAAAACCGACAGAAGCGCATCCCTGGCAATGTTTTGATCAGCCTGTTTTGGCTCCTTCCGATGCCGATGCCCAGTGGTTTGAGACGATTACCCAATATAAGAGTACCGTTTTCAGGGATAAAAACGAGAACCGTTTCGTGATGTTCTACAATGCGGCCGGCATCAATCCCGACAATCAGGTGAAAGCCGAACGCATCGGTATGGCCTATTCCACCGATATGAGACATTGGGAACGCTATCCCGGCAATCCTGTGTTCGGTCATGAAAACGGAATGATTACGGGCGATGCCCATATTCAGAAAATGGGCGATCTCTATGTGATGTTTTTCTTTGGCGCATTCTGGAAAAACCGTCCATACGATGCCTTCAACACCTTTGCCTGTTCCTATGATCTGACACATTGGACGGAATGGGACGGAGAGGACTTGATATATCCGACCGAGAATTATGAGAACTGGTTCGCTCATAAATCGTATCTCATCAAGTACAAGGGAGTTGTATATCATTTCTATTGCGCGGTCAATCACGATGAGCAGAGAGGTATTGCCGTGGCCACCTCCCGGGATATGGGACATTCCGACTTGCATTTTCCCGCACCGGATCCTAAGGTCTCCAATGCGAACCGTATTCCGTCCGCACAGTCTCAAGGCCGTTCCGCTTTCCAACGTCCTTCCGTGATGACTCCCCAAGCCCGGACGGCGGCCCAAACTCCCGATTGGGAAAATCAGCGGGTCTTGGAAATCAACCGGATGCCTGCCCGGGGCGGATTTATGCCCTATGCCGGACAAGCCGGTGACCGCAGCCTGACGCTCAACGGCCAGTGGAAATTCAACTGGGTTCCGCGTCCCGAAGAGGCACCTGCGGATTTTTTCCAAACGGATTACAACGATTCCCAATGGGTGGATTTCAGTGTGCCGGCCAATTGGGAAGTGAACGGATACGGAACGCCGGTGTATATCAGTGCCGGATTTCCATTCAAAATCAATCCGCCTTTTGTCACCGATGAGCCGGGCCGCCAGAATACCACTTATGTGGAGCGGAATCCGGTCGGTTCGTACCGCCGGACTTTCGATTTGCCGGCCGATTGGGAGAATAAAGAAGTCTTTCTCCGTTTTGACGGTGTCCAAAGCGCGTTCTACGTCTGGATCAACGGTGAGCGGGTGGGATACAGTCAGGGCAGTATGGAAATGTCCGAGTTTGACGTGACGGCCTATCTTCATCCGGGTAGCAATCTGATAGCCGTGCAGGTATTCAAGTATTGCGATGGCAGTTATCTCGAGGATCAGGATATGTGGCGTTTCGGCGGTATTCATCGCGATGTGACTTTGTATGCCACTCCCAAAATCCGTCTTTACGATTTCGGTGTCCGTACGGAACTGTCGGAAGATTATACCCGGGCCCGTCTGCTCATTGAGCCTCAATTGAAGAGTTTCGATGCTGTGGCTTTGGACAATCTTTGTGTGGAGGCGCGTCTGTACGATGCCGAGGGCAGGGAAGTGCTGCCTGAGGTCTTGCGTCGGGATGCGGAATCTATATTGAATCCCAATTACAGTTCGGGTATTCTCAACGACAGAACGCCGCAACGTGGTCCGCGCAGTTTCGGATGGCTGCAGGCCGAACTCAATCATCCTGCGCTTTGGACGGCGGAGACCCCCAATCTCTATACCTTGAAACTTTCTCTTTGCGACACGTTGAGCGGAGTGGTATGGGAGCAGGCCGAATGCAAAGTGGGTTTTCGGGAAGTGAGAATAGCCGGTCCTCAGTTGCTGGTCAACGGCAAGCCGGTGCGTTTGAGAGGTGTCAACCGTCATGAGCACGATCCGGCGACGGCCAAAGTGATGAGCGAGGAACGTATGTTGCAGGATATCAGGCTGATGAAACGGGCGAATGTCAATGCGGTACGTCTGTCCCATTATCCCGATTGCCCCCGTTGGTATGAACTCTGTGACGAATATGGTCTTTATCTGATAGACGAAGCCAATATCGAATCGCATGGAGTCCGTGGCTTTTTGGCCAGCGAACCTTCGTGGGCTCCGGCCTTTATGGACCGTACTGTCCGTATGGCTTTGCGCGACCGCAATCACCCGAGCATCATCGGCTGGTCTTTGGGCAACGAATCGGGCTTCGGCTTCAATTTCGCGGCTACAGCGGCCTGGCTCCACGATTTTGATCCGACACGTTTTGTCCATTATGAAGGCGCCCAGGGCAATCCTCTGGATCCGTCCTCGGTGGATGTCATTGCCCGTTTTTATCCGAGAACGCAAGATGAATACGTCAATCCCAATATCCCTGAAGGCGATGACCGCGAAAGAGCGGAAAACGCCCGTTGGGACCGTCTGCTCTCCATGGCCCGCGATCCGAACAACGGTGACCGTCCGGTAATGACCAGTGAATACGCACATTGTATGGGTAATGCCTTGGGTAATTTCAAGGAGTATTGGGATGAGATTTATTCCAATCCACGGATGCTTGGCGGCTTTATCTGGGATTGGGTCGATCAGGGTGTATATAAAAAACTGCCCGACGGACGGATTCAGGTGGCTTACGGTGGTGATTTCGGCGACCGTCCCAATTCCAAGGCTTTCTGTCTGAACGGAGTCATCCTTTGCGACCGCAGCCTGACGCCTAAATACGAGGAGGTCCGCAAAGTCTATCAGCCTTTCCTCATAGAACGTATGGGAGAGTCAATGGATATCCGTCTGACCAACCGCCAGCATCATATCGGAACTTCGGCTTATCGCCTGTGCTGGGATATCGAGCACGAAGGTAAGGTAATCGAAAAAGGAAGTCTTGAACTGCCGGAAATGGAAGTCGGAGGCCAAGCGGTCTTAGGAAGACAAC
>JAZRWU010000175.1:0-8802 GCA_045599885.1 Bacteroidales bacterium
TGATAGGAGGCCCATACGGTTTTGATTCTTCGGTCTATGAGGCGGTTCCAGAGCGTATTTCCCTTTCCAAAATGACTTTCTCGCATCAGATGGTGCGTGTCTTTCTTGCCGAACAGTTGTATCGGGCCATGACTATTCTTCACAACGAACCTTATCATCACGCCTGATGACATCCCCTGTTTTTTATTGGTGTTTTGCTGAAAATGTACTAAATTTGCAGGTTGAGCAATAAATCTTTGCATAAAGATGCAAATTATAGAACGATGAAACATCCATTACGCAGTTCCGTCTGTACGGAAGGAAGAAGAATGGCCGCCGCCAGAGCTCTCTGGGTGGCCAACGGAATGAAAAAAGAGCAATTCGGAAAACCTGTCATAGCCGTCGTCAATTCGTTTACCCAATTTGTTCCCGGCCATGTGCATTTGCATGAAATCGGTCAGGAAGTCAAGACTGAGATTGAGCGTCTGGGCTGTTTCGCCGCCGAATTCAACACCATTGCCATCGATGACGGTATCGCCATGGGGCACGACGGCATGTTGTATTCCCTTCCTTCGCGCGACATTATCGCCGACAGCGTGGAATATATGGTCAATGCCCACAAGGCCGACGCCATGATCTGCATCAGCAATTGCGACAAAATCACACCGGGAATGCTGATGGCGGCCATGCGTCTGAACATTCCGACGGTCTTTGTCTCGGGAGGCCCGATGGAAGCCGGTGAACTCGGTCAGGAGCATTTGGATTTGATTGATGCCATGATAGAATCGGCCGACACCAGCTTGAGCGACGAACGCATCCGTCAGGTGGAAGATTGCGCCTGTCCGGGTTGCGGCTGCTGTTCGGGAATGTTCACCGCCAATTCGATGAACTGTCTGACAGAAGCCTTGGGTATGTCTTTGCCCGGCAACGGCACCATTCTGGCCGATCACGTCAACCGTCGGGAGCTGTTCTTGCGGGCGGCCCGTCAGATTGTGCGCAATACCTTGGCTTATTATGATGAGGGAGACGAGAGTGTCCTTCCACGTTCCATCGCCAGCCGCAGCGCATTTCTCAATGCCATGACGCTGGACATTGCCATGGGCGGCTCGACCAATACCGTTCTTCACCTTCTGGCGGTGGCTCACGAGGCTGAGGCCGATTTCACGATGGACGATATCGATATGCTTTCTCGCCGCGTGCCCTGTCTTTGCAAGGTCGCTCCCAATACTAAAAAATATCACGTTCAGGATGTGAACCGCGCCGGCGGCATTCTGACCATTTTGGATGAACTTTCCCGGGGCGGACTGATTGATACGGCGGTCTGCCGGGCCGACGGTCGGACGCTCGCTGAGGCCATACGGCTCTATTCGCTCCGTTCGCCGGAGGTCTGCGACGAAGCCCTGACGATATATCATTCGGCTCCCTCGCATCGTTTTCAAAGCCAATTGGGAGCTCAGGACGCCCGTTTCGACAGTCTGGACACCGATGCGGCCGCAGGCTGTATCCGTGATTTGGCCCATGCTTATACCAAAGACGGAGGTCTGGCTGTTCTCAAAGGCAATATCGCCGTCGATGGCTGTGTGGTCAAGACGGCCGGCGTGGATGAATCCATCTGGCATTTCAGCGGCCCTGTCAAAGTGTTCCATTCCCAGGAAGATGCCTGTGAGGGAATCTTGAGCGGAAAAATTGAAAAAGGGGATGTGGTGGCCATCATTTACGAAGGTCCCAAGGGCGGTCCCGGTATGCAGGAAATGTTGTATCCGACTTCCTATATCAAATCCCGTCATCTCGGCAAGGAATGCGCCCTGATTACCGACGGTCGTTTTTCGGGCGGAACTTCGGGACTCTCTATCGGTCATATTTCGCCCGAAGCAGCATCGGGCGGTGCCGTGGGACTCCTGCGTGACGGTGATATCGTGGAAATCGACATTCCGCAACGCAGTATCCGCGTCGATTTGGCCGATGACGTGCTTGAACAGCGCCGTCAGGAGGAAATGGCCAAAGGAAAAAGGGCGTTTCAGCCAAAGCGCGACCGACAGGTGTCCAAGTCGCTCAAGGCTTACGCCCAAGCTGTCAGTTCGGCGGACAAGGGAGCCGTCCGAATCATAGAATAGACTATCCGGATGCGGAACTCGGGTGAATCCTTTCGAGGGGAATTCGTCATCATCGGCATCCGTATTCATTTTTTTTTGAGGTTCTTTTTGGCCGCTTTCGCCCGTCCTTTTACTCAAACAGCCCGCTGTTCTACGCAAAACGATAGACAAAACCGTTCCCAAAAACAACTCTCAAAAAATCGCAAAATAAATATAAACAGCTTCTAAGCATCATATGTCAGATCAAATCAAAGGTTCAGAAGCGCTGATGCGCTGCTTGATAGAAGAACAGGTCGATACCGTTTTCGGTTATCCCGGAGGCTATATCATTCCGGTTTTTGATGCCTTGTATTCGCATCAGAAAGAACTCCGTTTTATTTTGACCCGTCACGAACAAGGAGCCACGCATGCCGCTCAGGGTTATGCCAGAGTCTCCGGCAAACCAGGGGTGGTGATTGTCACGTCCGGTCCGGCCGCCACCAATGTGGTGACAGGAATCGCCGATGCCATGCTCGATTCGACTCCTTTGGTGGTAATCACCGGTCAGGCTGTGGTGGCGCAACTCGGCACCGACGGCTTTCAGGAAACCGATGTCATCGGCATCACCCAACCTGTCACGAAATGGAGTTATCAGATTCGCAGAGCGGAAGATATTCCTTGGGCTCTCGCCCGTGCGTTCTATATCGCCTGCGAAGGTCGTCCGGGTCCTGTCGTGCTCGACATCACAAAAGACGCTCAGGTCCAGACGATGGATTATAAATATGAGAAATGCCGTTTTATCCGCAGTTATCAACCCAATCCGACCATCAACGAGGAGGACTTGATGCTGGCGGCAGAATGGATCAATCAGGCCCAGCGCCCGTTGGCCGTGGTCGGTCAGGGTGTGCTTCTTGGACATGCCGTTCAGGAATTATGCGCTTTGTTGGAGAAAGCGGACATTCCCGCCGCTTCCACTTTGATGGGCTTGTCCATTATGCCCAACGACTATCGGCTCAATATGGGTATGGTGGGAATGCACGGCAACGTCGCTCCCAACCGTATGACCAATCAATGCGATTTGCTGATAGCCATCGGCATGCGTTTCTCAGACCGCGTTACCGGCAAAGTCAGTCATTATGCGCCGCAGGCCCGCATCATCCATATCGATATCGATCCTTCGGAATTCAATAAGAACGTCAAAGTCGATTTGGCGCTGGCGGGCAATGTCAAATCTTTGCTGCCTCGTTTGTGTGAGCGTGTCGGCGCGGCTCGGCACACGGAATGGATAGAGGCTTTCCGTCCCTACCGCGAACAGGAACTCAACGAAGTGGTTCGCCGCGACCTTCATCCCGATTCCGAGTTGATATCTATGGCGGAAGTGGTCAAGGCTGTCTCGGATGCCGCTGGTGAGAAAGCCGTTCTGGTGGCCGATGTCGGTCAGAACGAAATGGTCTCAGCCCGCTATTTCAGCGCCTCTCCCAAGCGTCCCTATGTGGCTTCCGGCGGTCTTGGAACGATGGGCTTCTGTCTGCCGGCCGCTGTGGGTGCCTGTCTGGGGGCTCCCGATTCGGAAATTTACGCCGTTTGCGGAGACGGAGGATTCCAGATGACCGAGCAGGAATTGGGCACGATCATGCAATACGGATTTCCAGTCAAAATAGTGATTCTCAACAACAACTTTTTGGGTATGGTGCGTCAATGGCAGGAATTGTTCTGGGACGAACGTTATTCTTGTACGAGAATGAAGAATCCCGATTTCGTCCGATTGGCTTCCGCCTACGGTATCCAGGCCAAGCATATCAGCCGCCGCGAGGAACTTCTTCCCGCCGTTTCGGAGATGGCCGCTTTTCAGGGACCGTATATTTTGGAAGTGGTGGTGGAGGAACAGGGATTGGTCTATCCGATGATTCCGGCCGGAGATCCCATTTCCAATATCATCATGGGGAAATAGCATTATCAGTCAAATTGCAGGATTATGGATAAAACATTATATACGGTGACGGTCTATTCTGAGAATCAGGTAGGTTTGCTCAATCAGGTCACCATCGTCTTCACCCGCCGTCAGGTCAACATCGAGAGCCTGACCGTCTCGCGTTCGGCCATTCCGGGCATTCACAAATTCACCATCACGGCCGAAACCGATGAGGACACCATCCGCAAGATTGTCCGTCAGATTGAACGGCGCATCGATGTGCTGAAAGCGTATTATTATACTGATGATGAAGTGATTTTCCAGGAAGTCGCCTTGTATAAGGTCCCGACCGATAACCTTCTCGACAGCACCGCCATCGAGCAGATGGTTCGCCGCTACAACGCCCGGATTCTCGAAGTCAACCGCATTTATACGGTTATCGAACTGACGGGGCACAAAGAAGAGATTCAGTCGCTTTACAACGATTTGGAACCTTCCGGCATCCTGCAGTTTGTCCGCAGCGGCCGTATCGCCATCACCAAATCGACCGTGGAGCGTCTGAGTGATTTCCTTGAGGAAATTGAGCTTCGTCGCCGTCTCTGCGAGTGAAGAATATTTGCATAAGTATGCATTTTGTCGGAGGTGCATCCCTTTCGGACGGATAGAAAGACATCTTGTGAATGATTGTCGGAAGAGACTATCGAAACAATGTGCGTTGATGCGGATTTTCAAAACAATGCGATTAATTGAGGATGAAAGATGACAATTCCGCAGATATTGTGTATCTTTGCGTCGGATGTATAAATACTGAATACATATTGTTTTAATATACAAATAAAATGGCAAAAATGAATTTTGGGGGTGTCATCGAAAATGTGACCACCCGTGAAGAATTTCCTTTGGAGAAAGCACGTGAAATTTTGAAGGACGAAACCATTGCCGTCATCGGTTACGGTGTGCAGGGCCCCGGTCAGTCCATGAACCTTCGCGACAACGGTTTCAACGTCATCGTCGGCCAGCGTCCCGGCAAGACCTATGACAAAGCTGTGGCCGACGGTTGGGTTCCCGGTGAGACTTTGTTCGGAATTGAAGAAGCCTGCCAAAAGGGCACCATCATCATGTGCCTGCTTTCGGATGCCGCTGTTATGTCTGTCTGGCCTACCATCAAGCCTCGTCTGACTCCCGGCAAAGCGTTGTATTTCTCGCACGGATTCGCTATTACTTGGAACGACCGTACCGGTGTGGTTCCCCAAAAGGATATTGACGTCATCATGGTCGCTCCCAAGGGCTCGGGCACTTCTTTGCGTACGATGTTTCTTGAAGGACGTGGCCTGAATTCCTCATTCGCTGTCTATCAAGATGCTACGGGAAAAGCCCTTGAGCGCACTTTGGCTTTGGGTATCGGTATCGGCTCCGGTTATATGTTCGAGACGACTTTCATCCGCGAGGCCACTTCCGACCTGACGGGCGAGCGCGGTTCTCTGATGGGAGCTATCCAAGGTCTGTTGCTGGCTCAATACGAAGTGCTGCGCGAGAATGGACATACTCCTTCGGAGGCTTTCAACGAAACAGTGGAAGAACTGACGCAGTCTCTCGGACCGCTCTTCGGTGCCAAGGGTATGGACTGGATGTACGCCAATTGTTCGACGACGGCTCAACGCGGTGCCTTGGATTGGATGGGTCCGTTCCACGATGCCATCAAACCGGTGGTTGAGAAACTGTACGCCAGCGTCAAGTGCGGTAACGAGGCTCAGATTTCCATCGACAGCAATTCGAAACCCAATTATCGTGAAGGTCTTGAAAAAGAACTCAAGGCTCTCCGTGAAAGCGAAATGTGGCAGGCCGGTGCCGTTGTCCGCAAGCTCCGTCCGGAGAACAACTGATACATCGGCTTCATCCGCCGGATAATATGGCCATCCGCATCATTGGATAATGGTGCGGATGGTTTTTTCTGTGCTTTTTTGTAATATTGCAGTCTGAAGGAATAAAGATCCGCATCTGAACTATGAGTGTTATTGAAAGAAAATTTTGGATAGGGCTGGTTTTGGCCTTGGTATTATATGTTCCGGAGAATTCGGCTCAGGAAAGAACTCTTGAATTCAAACAGGATCTGCGTGCCCAAGTGACGGAGTCGTTTTATTCGCATTTTGAATATCCCGTTTTTGATGACAGCGAATGGGGTGTCAAGACAAGAAAAACCAGGAAGGCTCTCAATTCTATGATCAATTATGAATACGGTGCCACATCGCGTGAAGGTCGTGTGACGGTGGTATTCAGTGTTTATCGCGGTGGAGCCATCACCCGTCCGGCAGTGGTCAAGGGTTTGTGCCCCGAAATCGACAAGGCTGTCCGTCAGGCTATGAAGCAAGTGGGTAGAGAAGTCCGCCTCCATCCGCGCTACAACGATGCGGAATATCTGTTGACATTTTATATTTCTCCTGATGTCTCCAAACAGACCAAGGTCAAGTCGGATGAGAGAATTTATTTGAAACCGGAATATCCGGCTATTCCGCAAGGCGGTGATGAAGGTCTCCGGGAATATGTCCGCAATCATTTCCTTTATCCGCAGCGCGCGATGGAAGAAGGCCGCACCGGTACGGTGGAAACCCATTTTATCGTGGATGAGGAAGGATACGTGGAGGCCGGTTGTGTGTATTGCGGCGGCTCGGCCGATCTTGACCGTGCGGCCTTGCGTCTGGTAGCCGGCATTCCTCCGATGGAGCCTGCCACCGAAAACGGACAAAGCGTAAAATCCTATTGGACCTGGCCGGTGGTGTATAACATCCGGTAAGGTGCTGACACAAAACACATCGGCGGACAATCAGATTGACTTGTCCGCCGATGCTTGGTTGCTGACTAGCCCACGATGGGCACTATTTCAATTGAGCGAGAGCCGTCTTGATGCGGGCGACGGCTTCGACGATATTGGCATCGGAAGTGGCGTAGGAGAGACGGATGCAGTCGGGATCACCGAAAGCTTTGCCTCCCACCGTGGCGACATGGCCTTCCACAAGCAGATACATGGCCAAGTCGGCGGCGTTCTCAATGATACAGGTCTCCGTTTGGCCGTTTTCTCCGATTTTGCTGTATTGTTTGCCGAAGAACGATTTACATTCGGGAAAAACGTAGAAAGCACCTTGGGGCTCACGGATTGTCAGTCCGGGAATCTCACGCATCAGTTTGACGATGAGACTGCGGCGGCGTTCAAAAGCGAGACGCATATCTTCCACACATTGCTGGTCGCCGGTGTAAGCCATACGGGCGGCTTCCTGGGCAATGGAATTCGGACCGGAGGTGTATTGACCCTGAAGTTTGCTGCAGGCGGCGGCAATCCATTGGGGAGCAGCCAGCCAACCGATACGCCAGCCGGTCATCGCATACGCTTTGGATACGCCGTTGATGATGACAACGCGGTCACGGATGGATTCGAATTGGGCGATGCTTTCGTGTTGCCCGATATAATTGATGTGTTCGTATATCTCGTCCGAAATGACGAAAACCTGAGGATGTCTTTCCAGAACTTCGGCCAAGGCACGGAGCTCATCCTTGCTGTAAACGCTGCCGGTCGGGTTGGAGGGCGAGCAGAGAATCAGGGCTTTGGTCTTGTCAGTGATGGCTTCTTCCAATTGGGCGGCCGTCATCTTGAAATCCTGTCCGATGCCAGCGTGAACTATAACGTTCTTTCCTTCAGCGAGTTTGACCATTTCCACATAACTGACCCAATAGGGAGCCGGGACAATCACCTCATCACCCGGATTGACCAGAGCCAGAATGGCGTTGCAGACACATTGCTTGGCACCGTTGGAGCAGACAATCTGCTCGGGTTTATATTCAAGATGATTCTCTTTCAGAAGCTTTTCGCAGATAGCTTTTCGCAGGGCAGGGTAGCCGGGAACGGGAGAATAGAAGGAAAAATTGCTGTCGATAGCCTGTTTGGCGGCCTGTTTTATAGCCTCGGGCGTGAAAAAGTCGGGCTCACCCACACTCATGTTGATCACATCGATGCCCTGTGCCTTGAGCTCGCTGCTTTTCTGCGACATAGCCAGCGTCTCTGAAACGGCCAGAGCGGCCAAACGGTTGGAAACAGAATTCATAATATCCTACTAATATGGTTCATAAAAAAATGGTCTTTGCCATTCCGACAAAAAACCATCTTTAGTAGCGAGGCCCGGGATTGAACCGGGGACCTCATGATTATGAATCATGCGCTCTAACCAGCTGAGCTACCTCGCCATCGGCCTCCCTTTCGGAAAAGCGCTGCAAAGATAGGGCTAATTCTCAGAAGAAACAATATTTTCTGCCCTTTTTTTTGATAAGCATTCTTTGAAAAACTGAAAAACAATTGTAATTTAGTGGCCGTAACGCAAAACTATGGAGCTATGAAAGAATTATTTACCATCGAATATGGCCTGAAAAAAGGTTCCAAAAAAGTCTTGTGGAACTTCATTTCTACTCCGAATGGATTGTCTGAATGGCTTGCAGAACGGGTCGAAGCCTCTGGCGACCTTTTTACTTTTCATTGGGGCAAGTCTTTCGATCAAGCTACTTTGGTTTCTTCAACCCCTCTTGAACGTGTGCGTTTCCACTGGCTCCACGACGCCGACTCCTATTATTTCGAAATTGCCATCTCCGATTCGGAATTGACAGGTGAACATGCGCTTACCATCACCGACTTTGCCGAACCCGAAGAGAAGGAGGATATGATTCAGCTTTGGGGGAGTGAGGTGGAGAAGTTGATTCGTCGTGTCGGAATGTGATTCTTTCCGTTTTATTTTGGCATATTGACTGTGTTCGCTCGGTCACATAGCCCGCTATGCTCCCTCGCTCACAAAGCCAATC
>JAZRWU010000176.1:0-5840 GCA_045599885.1 Bacteroidales bacterium
TGGTTTCCTCACTCGGACTGATACTGCTGTCTCCGCTTTGGCTGACCATCCTGATACGAAGCAAAATCAAGGAACCGGATTGTCCGGTGTTTTATCGGCAGGAGCGTTTGGGGAAAGGACGCAAACCATTCAAAATCATAAAGTTCAGAACCATGATTCCCGATGCGGAAGCTCAGGGGCCGCAGTTGTCCTCCACGCATGACAGAAGAATCACGCCTTACGGACATCACTTGCGAAAATACCGATTGGATGAACTGCCTCAGCTGGTCAATGTGCTGAAAGGCGAGATGTCACTGGTGGGTCCGAGGCCGGAAAGGGCCTGCTATGCCGGACAGATTCTCGAAAAAGAGCCCGCCTATCATTTCGTCTATCGCATGCAGCCCGGCGTCACCTCGCTCGGCATGGTCAAATACGGTTATGCGGACTCTGTCGACAAGATGCTGGAACGATTCAACTACGACCTTATCTATTTGAAGGACCCTTCGCTGCTGATGGATTTGAGAATACTGTTCTACACACTCCGTCCCCTACTCAAAGGTGAAGGGGTCTGAATCAGGCATCAATGCCACGGTAACGCGCTCTTTTGGGTTCGGCCTCCTCACCCAGACGCATTTTTTTGTTTTCCTCATATTCCGAATAATCACCTTCGAAGAAAAAGACATTCCCCTCTCCTTCGAAAGCAAGGATATGCGTACAGATACGGTTGAGGAACCAACGGTCGTGACTGACCACCACCGCACAGCCGGCGAAGTTTTCCAAACCCTCTTCCAAAGCGCGTAAGGTATTGACATCAATATCGTTGGTCGGTTCGTCCAAAAGAAGCACATTCGATTCCGATTTCAGATTCAAAGCCAGATGAAGGCGGTTGCGTTCGCCGCCGGAAAGCACCGCCGCTTTTTTCTCCTGATCGGCTCCGGTGAAGTTGAAACGGGACAGGTAGGCTCGCGCATTGATTTCGCGGCCGCCCACCCGGATGAACTCATTTCCCTCACTGACAATCTCATATACGCTTTTATCGGGCATGATCGCCTCGTGGCTCTGATCCACATAGCCGATACGCACGGTCTCTCCGACCTCGAAACTGCCGGAATCCGGACTCTCATGCCCCATAATCAGACGGAACAAGGTCGTTTTGCCGGCTCCATTCGGTCCAATCACGCCGACAATGCCGTTGGGCGGCAGCACGAAATTCAAATCACGGAACAGACAACGCTCTCCGAATGATTTCGACACTCCCTTGGCTTCCAGCACTTTGTTGCCGAGGCGAGGCCCGTTGGGAATATAGAGTTCCAACTTCTCCTCACGCTGTTTCTGATCTTCATTCAGCAGTTTGTCGTAGGAGTTGAGTCGGGCCTTGCCTTTCGCATGACGGGCCTTCGGTGCCATGTGAATCCATTCCAATTCCCGCTCAAGCGTGCGACGGCGCTTGGATGCCTGCTTCTCCTCCAAGGCCATACGCTGCGTTTTCTGCTCCAGCCAGGAACTGTAATTGCCTTTCCAGGGAATACCCTCTCCCCGATCCAATTCCAATATCCAACCGGCCACATGATCGAGAAAATAACGGTCGTGGGTCACAGCGATGACTGTCCCGGCATATTGCTGCAGATGTTGTTCCAGCCAATCAATCGATTCCGCATCCAAATGGTTGGTCGGCTCATCCAAAAGCAGGACATCGGGCTTCTGCAAAAGCAGACGGCACAAAGCAACCCGGCGGCGCTCCCCTCCCGACAAAGTGGAGACAATCTGATTGTCAGGAGGACAACGCAGGGCATCCATAGCCTTATCCAAACGGGCGTCCAGATTCCAGGCATCGGTGGCATCAATCACATCCTGCAGTTCCGCCTGACGGGCAAACAAGGCATCCATTTTGTCCGGATTCTCATAATACTCCGGCAGACCGAATTTCAGATTGACTTCCTCGTATTCCTTCAAGGCATCGACCACCTCCTGAACACCTTCCATAACGACTTCCCGAACCGTTTTCCGAGGGTCCAACTTAGGTTCCTGCTCGAGATATCCGACGCTGTAGCCGGGAGAGAAAACCACTTCGCCCTGATATTCTTTTTCGATACCGGCGATAATCTTCATCAAAGTGGATTTACCCGATCCGTTCAGACCGATGATACCGATTTTCGCACCATAGAAAAAAGAAAGATAAATATCTTTCAGAACCTGTTTGTGAGGAGGAAACTGTTTGCTGACCCCCACCATGGAAAAAATGATTTTCTTATCGTCTGCCATAGGGAATAAAAATGTCGTTCATAAGATATTGCCGCCGCATGAATGAACGGACGCTTCTTGGGCGAAGGTAGTCAATTCTTTCGGCAAATGCAAGTCTTTGGCACCGCTCTAGCCATCTCACATAACATAAAGCGGGATGCCTTGACAGACATCCCGCTTTATGTTATATAGTATGAAATACTTATTTAACAACGCATACCGTTACGCGGTTCTCTTCGGGAGTCGGGAATTCATTCTGAGTATCACCCACCCACTTGGTTTCGATACGTGAAGGATCAATACCGGCTTTTACAAGAGCTTCGGTAACAATGTCAGCACGTTTCTTCGAAAGTTTCAAGTTGTAAGCAGGATAACCGGTCCACTTGTCAGCATTACCCGTCAAGACAATCTTGGCTTCGGGATACTCGTTCATGATTTTAACGATGTTGTCAATCTTCGGAGTCTGGTTGTCGCGGATGTCCGAACGGTCGAGGAGGAACAAAACGTTCTCGTTGGCCTTGCGGGCGTTGGCGCGTTCCTGAGCGGCTTTTTCAGCAGCAAGGCGGGCGGCTTCCTCAGCTTCAGCTTTAGCCTTGGCGGCGGCAGCATCAGCAGCGGCTTTCTCAGCAGCGGCTTTCTCAGCAGCGAGACGGGCGGCTTCTTCGGCAGCGGCGGCAGCGGCGGCAGCAGCGGCGGCTTTCTTCTTGCCAATACCGAAGTTGAACTTCAGACCGGCCATAGCATTTACCTGATAGTCGAAAACATCACCGACCTTGTTGTTGAAATGGTCAGAAAGGATGTTGTCGGCAATTTCAAGAGAAAGGCTTACAGCATCGCAAAGACGGATGTCAGCACCTACACCTACGCGACCGAGCATGGAGATGGTGGGGTCTTCCCAAAGATAATTCTTCACGGGGAAATCGGCCTTCATGGCAACAGCCTCATCGTTGTTGAAACGATAGTTGGCACCCAGACCAGCGAAGACATAAGGATTGACGACGCGGGTCTTGAAACCGCCAAACAGGTTGCAAAGATCAAACGTCACATCAAGAGCACCTTGTCCGTAGTTGTACTTGAACATATTCTGATCAACCACATAGGGAGAAAGGATACCCTTGGCCTGCCAACCGGAGAAGTCGGCGCGAAGTCCTACTACAGGAGTGAACTGATAACCTACGGCCAGACCGGCAGCCGGAGAGATCAGATTGACAAATTCGGTTTCACCAACCGTATGACCGGCACCACCCTTCAACTGAAGATTCCAGTGAGGGAAGAAAGTCTCATCCTGTGCGAAAGCACTGGCGGCCACCAACATAACGGAGGTCAAAATAATTGCTACTTTTTTCATAATCATTAATTTATAGAAATTAAAACTAATCTCGGTATTCCGGTGCAAGTTTACGGATAAATAATGTTTCCTGCAAGTAAAAATTATTCATTTTTACCGACAGAACAAAAAAAACATGCACGTTTCCGGCAGGTCCAAGCTCCGACAGACAAGTCTACTTCGGAAGAATCTCCTTGACCCAAGCCGAGGCCGGCAATGGGAGAGTCCGCAAAGCCTCCGACACGACAGCGGCATTGAGCTGAGCACCGGCCAACGAAGTATGTGTATGGTCACCATGGTAGAGATTATCCACGAAAGCCTGCCCCAGGACATCGTATTTATCTGAAACCAAGGAGTTGAGATCGATGAAATAGGCCCCCGGCACGGCTTCCACCGCCTGACGCGCCCAAAGGACGTAAGTATCGGTATTGCGGATCACCCGGTCGCCGTTCCACATATTACGGGGAATAAGACTGCATACAATGGGAACAGCACCTTTGTCCAAAGCGTCCTGAAGGTACTGGCGCATATACCAGCCATAAGTATGGACATCCACGGTTTTTCCCGTAGTTTCCATCACAAAAGACTGAGATTCATCACCATTTCCTTTCAGCGTAGCCCGCGCGCGTCCCTTACCGGGATCGCCGCCGTCGTTGTGACCGAATTGAATCAGCACATAATCACCCGGTTGCAGACCTTGAAGCACTTCTTCCCAAAGGCCTTCCTCGATGTAGGTGCGGCTGCTGCGGCCGCCCAAGGCGAAATTCTCGACCGTCGCGGAATCGGGATAGATGTAATTGCCCAGAAAAGCGCCCCAGCCCCATTGACCGTTACGACCGCTTCCGTCACCATTCTTGACCGTGGAATCTCCGATAGTGAAAATGACGGGACGGCCCTGCCGACGGCTTGCACCGGCTTGAGCCTTGCTCCGGTTCTCGGGCGTATCTGAAAAGATGGCGGCGTCGATCGAAATCGGATAAGGATAAAACATCACAGCCGAGTCGTTCATTCTCGGATGGAAATCTCTCAAAAGGCCCAGCACTTCGGCTCCCGCCAGCAAGACGGGTCCGTAGCCGTGGGCGGCATATTCATTGACAGGCCGCGCATAATAGAAAGCGGCGTCAAAAGCCATACCGGTACCTACGCATGTCCCGGTCACCTTGCCCTCGGCCGTAATCTGAGTCGAGACGGCGTTCCAGGCCTGCAACACGGCAGGGCCGTAGGCTTGAACGTCCAGCCAGCCCTTGCGGATAGCTTTGGCGAGGCTGTAGGCGTAAATGGCGGTAGCCGATGTCTCCAAATACGAGTCCGGACGGTCGAGCAGCTGATGCCAGAGTCCCGTTTCCGACTGACAGGCCAACAGACCGGCCGCATGCTGTTGCAGCGTCTGAAGCAGCAAAGGCCGCGAATAATGGTTTTCGGGCATCACATCCAACACCTCGACGGTGGTCATCAAGGCCCATCCGTTGGCTCGGGCCCAGAAAAACGAGGGATGCTGAGCCATTCCCTCCACCCTTCCATGACGGAACAGGCCTTTTTCGGGAATGAACATCTTGTCCACAAAAAGCTGATACTGACGGCAAGCCTCCTCCAGATAGCGTTTGTCACGGGAGACCAGCGTCATTCTCGAAAGCGCCGGCAGACTCATGAACATATCGTCCAGCCAGATGGAATTCTGAATGGGCCGGTTGCGCGCCAACGTGCCGTCCGGGAGGCGGAACTGCTTCATAATACAGTCTATATAACCGTCTATGATCGGCATACAGGTGCAGTTGAGCGCTTGAAGCTGCGGCAAGGCTTTCAGGAAAGCGACACACATAGCTCCACAATCGTCCAAAGCCTGAGGACGCAGCATCTGACGCAACTGCGGATCGGCATAATTCTCCTTTTCCAGCAAAGGTTGGAAATAGCTTGCGGTTTCGGTCAGGAAACGCATCCTATCCAAGGTATAATCGGTAAAACGGCTGTTGCCCGTGGCCTCTCCCGCCGCCAGCATACCCGCATAAGTGACACCCCACTCGTAACTTGCCAGACGGAAAGCACCCTGCTGAAGTCTGTCGCCGGCTTTGATTTGGGAGAAATCGGTGACAGGCTGTTTGGTCTTGCCATCGACTACGTTCATCGGCGTGGATTTTTCCAAGAAAGACAGAACCCGTTCCAAAGCATCGGTCACATCTTTTTCTTGAGGAATTCCGTATGGCACGGGATAATCGGGCTGCAACAGATGCAAAGGCGTGTTGAAGTCGTTGACTTCGGCGGATTTGTTTTTGTCACGGGCTTCCACCCCCGAAAC
>JAZRWU010000177.1:0-1860 GCA_045599885.1 Bacteroidales bacterium
GAGCAGCCAGGCAGCCGACAGACTCGGGAACAGCTTCATGCCGCCGAATCCGAGGTCCTCACCGTAGAGCGAAGAATAATCGGAGGAAAGAACGGCCGAGAAGAAGTACTTGTTGAGTAATTTGTAATCCACATTGGCATAGACACCGAACCAATTCCAACGGTGATTGAAACCTTTCGCGTCGCGCAAAGATGACTCGCCATAATTCAGGGATTGGAATGCGTCCGAAGCCGAGTTGAAGGCATAACCGTTGTCGTTTTCGAACTTGGTGTTCTGATAGCGCAGGCCCACTTTGGCGCTGAGAGAAGAATCGAAACTCAACTTCTTGGAATAGGCGGCGTGAAGATCTCCGTAGAGGATGAACCAGCGCTCCACCCTGTGCTGCATTTTGTTGTCCACATCGGAACTGGTCAGACTCTCGTGCTGATAGCCGGCGGCGGGAAAATACAGACGTTCACGGTCTTTGTTGAAATGCATTCCGAACATACCGTCCAAAGACCAGTTTTTGGCGAGTTGATAATTCAAGCCCAGCGAACCGAGGAAACGGTAGTTGAGATTGCGCATCGTCGAATTGAGCAAGGTCGATTGAACATTGGTCATTCCGAAAACATCGGCGTCCTCCAGGTTGGGAGAACGGGAACCGTCCTGAGCGTAGATATAAGGAGCCGTAAACGGAGCTTTGACCAATGAATTGTAAATCAAGTTGGAGTTGGATATCTCATTCTCCGCCTGAAGCAGACGGGTGCCGTATGCGAAACTCATGTTGGCGCGGGCCTTGAGTTTGGCCGATACGTTGATGTCGGAATTGAAACGGGCATGGAAGCGGTCGTAACTCGTACCGTCAACCGCACCGTCCTGAAGGAGGTAACCGAGCGAAAGACCGTACAGAGCCGTTTCGTCACCACCGCGGACACTGATGTAATAGTCCTGGTTCAACGATGCCTTGTAGGCCATTTCCTGCCAATCGGTTTCCTGACTGTAACGGTAATAATCGATGTTGCCCGAATAGCGGCCGTAGTCATCGGAGGTCGGCTGCTCGGGATTGATGTAGGGAAGCGCCTGAATCTCAGAAGCCGTAAACTTGCCCGAAGTCATCAACAAATCAGACAGATACGATTTGTACTGCGATGCCGAAAGCAGTGGAATCGAAGGAGCCTCGAAATTGACACCGGCATGAACGTGGGCGTCAATTTTGGTGGCTGCCTCCGTAGCCTTGATGGTGGTGATGAGGATAACGCCGTTGGCACCCTTGGGACCGTACAGCGCCGTACCGTCCTTGATGACCGTGATGCTCTCCACGTCCTTGACTTCGATAGCCGAAAGGGGGTTGCTCTGATAACCGTCAATCAAAGAGGCGGCGCCGTAGTTCTCGTAAGGCATTCCGTCCACAATGATATAAGGTTGCGAAGTGGCGTTGAGCGAGCCCAGACCATGGAGATACATATTGCTTCCACTGCCGGGAAGACCGCTGCGGAAAATGGTGTTCAAACCCGCAACGGTGCCCTGCAGCATCTCATCGGGCGAAGTGGCCGTCTGATACAGGGAATGGTTCTTGACCGAAGTCACCGAATAAGGATTCTCGGGCAACGTCGTCGTCTGACCCAAAGGCATGACGATATCCTTGTCGTCCGATTCGTAACCGATACGCGTCAAAGCGAGCGTAAGGGTGTTGGATCCTGCCTCATAAAGTACTCTTGTGACATAACCGGGAGCCGTCACCGTCAGTTTGTTGGCAGCGGAGGGCTTTTCGGTTTCATACACAAGACTGAACGTACCGTCCTCACCCGTCATGGCGGAACGGGCTTCATTGACCGAAATACGGGCTCCGGCAACGGGCGTGTTGTCATCGGCGTTGATGAC
>JAZRWU010000178.1:0-9107 GCA_045599885.1 Bacteroidales bacterium
TATTCCGATTCTTTTATCCGGATAGAACAGAAGAATCAGGTGGTGATGGGTTATGGATTCGAATCGAACGAGCAGCTGACCCGCTACCGGATTTTCAATATCAAAGGAATGTTCCCGCTCGATCCGGATTCGACGGAACAAGTCGTTGACATACAGTTTGGTGGTGCTCCTCTTATGGCTCCTGTCCAAGAGCCTGAGCCGTCCGTCATCCCGACTTCTTCGGATACGCTCGGCATTCCGCGTGACAGCGTCCGTGTCCCCCGGAAAATTTTCAAACGGCGGGAACGGCTCCCAAAATCCGAAAATCATTTTTTATAATCACATAGGAGTGAAATTGTGGTTTATTTGATAATAATTTCGTACATTTGCGCGCTTTTTTAGACGAGATGAATTTTATCAATTATTAGAATATGGCAACATTACAAAGAATCAGAAAGCGTTCAGTCCTGCTTATCACAGTGGTAGGTGTGGCCTTGTTCGCATTTATCATCGGTGACTTCCTGACATCAGGATCAACTCTTTTCCAGCAGAAACAGCAGAACATCATCCGTGTCAACGGTAAGAATGTCAACTATCAGGAGTACGAGGCCCGTATTCAGGAGCTGGAGAATGTCTATAAAATGCAATCAGGCCAAAGTGCTTTGAACGAAGATCTCACCCATCAGATCCGCGAGTCCGCTTATGAGACCATCGTCCGTGAAAACCTTTTGGATGAACAGGCCGAGGCATTGGGACTGGCTGTCACCGACAAAGAAATGTTCGATATGGTCAACGGTGAGAACGTCCATTATATGGTTCAGCAGATGCCTTTCTTCCAGAATCCCGAAACCGGTCAATTCGACCGTAACGTGATGATGAATTTCCTGCGCACCATCGAAGCGGACGACCTTTCCATGTATTCCGCCGATGTCCAGCAGCAGATTCAGCAGATGAAGGAATATTGGCTGTTCTGGGAGAACAATATGAAGTACAGCCGTGTGCAGGAAAAAGTCGCCAACCTTCTGAGCAAGTCTGTTTCGGCCAACAGTATTGATGCCGCCGATGCTTTCAAGGCCAATCAGCGTTCGGTCGATTTCGCCTATGCTCTGCTGCTTTATTCAGCCCTTTCCGATTCGATGTTCTCCATTACGAATTCTGAAGTCAAGGCCCGCTACAAACAGGACAAGGAACAATACCGTCAGGAACCGTATCGTGCCGGACGTTATGTGCTTGTCGACATCGAACCCAGCCAGGAGGACGATGAGAACGTTCAGGCTTCTATGCAGAAGATTTACGATGAGTTCTGCAGCGCGGAAGATATCATTTCTTTGGTCAATTCCAGCTCAGACGCTCCCTTCATCGATGCTTATATCGCCAACGATGCATTCAGCGGTTCTTTCGCAGACTTTGTCAATTCGGCTTCCGTCGGTTCGGTGACGGGCCCCTATAAGGAAGAAAACGAATGGATTATGCTCCGTGCCATGGACAAAGTGGTCCGTCCGGATTCCGTCCTTGTGCGCCATATCTTTATCCGTAACCGTAGCGCTGAAGGCATTCAGCTGATGGACAGCTTGATGGATGTCCTCAAAAACGGTGGCGATTTCGCCGATTTGGCTCAACGCTTCTCCGAAGATGCCACGGGCAGTAATGGTGGTGAAATGGGTTGGTTCCGCGAAATCGATGTCTGCAGCCAGTTCGGTTCGGATTTCACCGAGGCTTGTTTCACGGCTGCCAAGAATCAGTGCATCCAGACCAAGTCTAAATTCGGTCTCCATATCATCGAAGTGATGGATATGACCAAGCCGGTCGATAAAACCAAGTTGGCTCAGGTCATCATGTCGGTTACTCCTTCTTCAAGAACCTACGGTGATTACTACAACAAGCTCAACCGCATCCTCGCCGACAATCAGACGGCTGATGCTTTCCTGACGGCTGCTCAGGAAAACGGTTATTCCGTTCTTTCCGCTCCGATGATCCGCCAGAGCGACAATACCATCGGCAACATTCCTGAAATGCGTCAGGCTGTCCGCTTCGTATTCAACGGTAAGGTGGGTGATGTTTCTTCCATTTTTGAGAACAGCAAGAACCAGTTCGTTGTCATGACCATTACGGATATCGCCAACGATCAGGAATACAGACCTATTGAATCGGCTCAGGCTCAAGTGGCCCGTCAGCTCATCAACGAGCACAAAGCCACTTCGATGCTCAAAGATTTCAAACTCGGTCAAACGCTGGCAGAAACGGCTGAGAACAACCAGATGACGACGGATACCGTCCGTCTGCTCAACTTCGCTGCCAACCGTATTGCCGGTATCGGAATTGAACCCGCTTTGCTGTCGGCAGCTCTTACCGCCGAAAAAGGCACTTTGACTGGTCCTTTCCAAGGCCGTGCCGGTATTTATGTCATCGAAGTCATCTCAGACGTGACCAACGGTGCTGTCTTCGATGTGGCTACTGAGAAAGAAGCTTTGGATGCCAACGATTCATATCGTGTCGCATATCAGTCATATCAGGCTGTCCGCGATGAGGCAGAAGTGGAAGATTCGCGTATCCGCTTCTATTGATAGTCTTTCCGCTTTTGGCGGGTGCAAACGTATAAGAAGAGGCTGCTTGTATAGGCAGCCTTTTCTGCCCTTAACAGTGACCCATACAATTTCTGAATGATGGAAGATAAATATGTCTTGTTGGGTAAAAGCCTGGATGAATTGAAAACCTGGGTCCGTGAACAAGGTATGCCTGCTTTTTCAGCCGCCCAGATTATGGATTGGATATACCAGAAGAGAGTCCGGTCTTTTGCGGAAATGAGCAACTTGTCGTTGAAACAGCGCTCGCTTCTCGAGGAGAAAGCCGAGTTGGGCTTGGCGCTCCCGTTGACTGAATCAGTCTCGGCAGACGGAACACGCAAATATCTTTTCTCCACGCCCAGCGGTGTGGGAGTGGAGAGTGTTTATATACCCGACCACGACCGGGCAACGCTTTGCGTTTCATCCCAAGTGGGCTGCAAGATGCATTGTGCCTTCTGTATGACGGGACGAATGGGCTACAAGGCTCAATTGAGTGTGGCGGAGATTCTGAATCAGGTATTGTCGGTCCCTTTGTCTCCGTCTTTGACCAATCTGGTCTTTATGGGTATGGGAGAGCCTTGTGACAATGTCGAGGCGGTATTGCAGACCATCGGAATATTGACTGCGCCTCAAGGGCTGGCATGGAGCCCCAAGCGCATCACATTATCGAGCATCGGTTGGTGGCCCGGTCTCAAACGGGTACTCGAAGAGACTTCCTGCCAGATAGCCATCAGTCTTCATACGCCGGATATGGAGCAGCGTCGTGAGTGGGTCCCGGCAGAGCGTATTTGGCCGATTGAGGCGACTCTGGAACAATTGCGTCATTATGATTTCAGCCATCAGCGGCGACTGTCGTTTGAATATGTGATGTTTGACGGGCAGAACGACGATATGGCGCATGCCAGGCAGCTCCGCCTGTTGTTGAAGGATCTCCATTGCCGGGTCAATCTGATTCGTTTCCATACGATTCCAGATACACCATTCCGCCGTTCTTCGGAAGAAAAAATGCAGGCTTTTGCGGATTATCTCAATTCGAAAGGCTTGCAGACCACCATCCGTGCCTCCAGAGGAGAGGATATCCAAGCTGCCTGTGGCTTGCTCTCCACATTGAAAAAATGACAAAAAGTCAGTCGTTTCTCGTTTTCTTGTCATAAAAATGCTATTTTTGTGCAGGATAAAAACATTCGTACAATGAAACGCTTTCTTTATACCCTGAGTTTGGCTGTCCTGATGTGTTTTGGGCTGCTTTCCTGCAAGAAAGGAATCAACAATCCTTTGCAGGTGGGCAGTGTGGGAACGGCTTGGGAACTGCTGGTGGTCATGGATAAGGCCCAATGGCAAGCTCCCGAAGGACAGGTTTTACGCGAAGTGCTGGATGCCGATCTGCCCGGATTGCCCCGTTCCGAACCATATTTCAAGATTTCCCGTTGTGATGTCAAGGAGTTCACGGGTATTCTCAAGCCTGTGCGCAATATTATCCAAGTGGAAATCTCGAATATCTATTCGGCACCTAAGTTCCATTATTATAAGGATTTGTGGGCCAGTAACCAGGCAGTGCTGAAGATAGTGGCTCCGGATGCCCAGCAGTTCATGTCGTATCTGATTGAAAATTATCAGCAGATTTACGATTATTTTGAAGACATAGAGATGAAACGATCGCTCCATTATATTCAAAAATCTTATCAACGTTCTCTGTCTGAAGCTGTTAAAGACAGTTATGATATTGAGATACTGATTCCTGAGCTGATGAAGGCACACCATTTCGGTGAGAATTTCTTCTGGGCCTCCAACCGGACCAGCAAAAAACGTCAGGATTTGGTGATATACAGCTATCCCTACACCGATGCCCATACCTTCACTCTGGAATATCTCAATCACAAGCGCGATTCTGTGATGGCTGCCAATATTCCCGGAGGACCGGAAGGCTCTTATATGGGACGTCAGGAGGCGGCTGGAGAGTATTACCGTCCGATGAATGTCAATGGCAAATATGCGGCTCAGGTGCGTGGTCTTTGGGAAGTCAAAGGTGATGTGATGGGTGGCCCCTATGTGAGTCTGACACGTATTGATGAGCTCAACAACCGCGTGGTGACTGCCGAAGTGTTTGTTTATTCACCGGAGGATGACAAACGCAATGTGCTCCGTCACAACGAGGCTATTCTTTATTCAATGAAATTACCGGGAGAATTCGAGGAGGAATAAGAACCTGATTTGATTTCTCACGCAATAGAATTACTGGAAAAATGGAAAATGGAAAATTGAAAATAGCCATCACGCAAGGCGATGTGAATGGAATCTCATACGAGGTGATTCTCAAGGCTTTGTCTGAACCGGAAGTGTATGGCCAGCATGCCGTGGTGATTTACGGTTCGTCCAAAGTGGCGGCTTATTACCGTAAGAATTTCGAGCTGTCAGTGAATCTGACCCAGGTAGCTTCGGCCAAAGATGCGGCATACGGCAGCATCAGTGTCATCAATTGTTGTGACGATGAAATCAAGGTCGAAACGGGACAATCTACCCAGGCGGCGGGTAAAGCCTCCTTCGATGCCTTGGAAGCTGCGGTGAACGATCTGAAGGCCGGTTTGACAGATGTTCTGGTTACGGCCCCCATCAATAAGCACAATATTCAGTCTTCTACCTTTCACTTCCCGGGGCATACGGAATATCTGGAGCAGGTTTTCGGTATGGATTCTTCCGTTTCCAATGCCGCTTTGATGCTGATGGTGTCGGAGTCCATGCGCATTGCGGTTGCTACGACGCATATTCCACTCGAAAACGTGGCATCTTCGCTTACGGAACAGTCTGTTTTCCAGAAAATCAAAGCACTCAACCAAAGTTTGCGCCGCGATTTCGGTATTGACAGACCCCGTATTGCCGTTCTATCGCTCAATCCTCATGCCGGTGACGATGGATTGCTTGGACAACAGGAGCAGACTCTGCTGCAGCCCGCTATTGAGGCTGCTCAAAAGGAGAATATATGGTGTTTTGGCCCGATTCCCGCCGACGGATTTTTCGGGACGGATAAATATACCCTCTATGATGGTGTATTGGCTATGTATCACGATCAAGGTATGATACCTTTCAAAGCCTTGGCTCAGGGACATGGCGTCAATTTCACTGCCGGACTGCCTATTGTCCGTACTTCGCCCGCTCATGGAACCGCCTACGATTTGGCCGGTCAGAATCAAGCGGATGAGACTTCCATGCGTGAAGCCATTTATCTGGCTTGTGATATCTACCGCCATCGCATGGAATATAAGGAAATACATAAAAATCCCTTGCGTAAACAGCATATCGAGCAGAGTGGCGATTTGGCCGATCTGCCTCCTGTACAAGAAGAAGGATTATGATGACAGACGAACTTCTCAAAGTCAAACAGCGCTTCGGCATCATCGGCAATTCGGATGCCCTCAATCATGCGATTGACGTGGCCGTGCAGGTAGCGCCGACAGATTTGTCGGTTCTGGTGACCGGCGAAAGCGGCAGCGGTAAGGAATTCTTTCCTCAGATTATTCATCTGTACAGCGCCCGCAAGCATGGCCCTTACCAACCTGTCAATTGCGCTGCGATTCCGGAGGGAACCATCGACTCGGAGCTTTTCGGACACGAAAAAGGCTCTTTCACGGGAGCGATTGCCGAGCGTAAAGGATATTTCGAAGTCGCCGACGGCGGCACGGTTTTTCTGGACGAGGTGGCCGACCTGCCTTCTTCGACTCAGGCCCGTTTGCTTCGGGTGTTGGAGTCGGGTGAATTCATGAGGGTCGGCTCGTCAAAAGTGCTGAAAACCAATGTGCGGATTGTGGCGGCTACCAATAAGGACATGTCGGAAGCCATCAAATCCGGCCGTTTCCGTGCCGATTTGTACTATCGTCTCAATGCCATTCCCGTTCAGGTGCCTCCTTTGCGTGAGCGTCCGGACGATATACTCCGCCTGTTCCGGAAATTTACCGGTGACGTGGCTGAGCGATATCGTATGCCGGCAGTGCAGTTGAGCGAAGAAGCCAAGAAAGCGATTGTGGCTTATCGTTGGCCGGGTAACATCCGTGAACTCAAGAATGTGGCCGAGCGGGTGGCGGTTCTGGCCGGGCAGCGGGAAGTTTCCGCCGAGATGCTCAAAAGCATATTTGACGCCTCCTTCGATACGGTGCCCGCTTTGTTCCATCCGGAAGGCTCCATTTCAGGAGAAAGCACTTTCGCCAATGAACGTGAGATTTTGTGGAAAGTGATGTTTGACATGCAGAAAGATATTCAGGATCTCAAGAATCTGATGAACGATCTCTGCAAGAAACCGATGGAGACAGCGATTCCGTCTATCCGTCCCATTCCCCAGGCAACTGATTTCGGTGATGCCAAGGATGTGACGGATGAACTGAAGCCCGTTGCAGGTGAGGCTCCTTTGATGGTCGAAACGGAACCTCAGGTCCTGTCGGCTTCGGTCGCTTCCGCTCCGGTCTTCCCCAAACCCTCGTATCATAAGGATAAGGCTCATATTCAGGATGCTTCGGAATATGTTGAGGAAACACTGTCGCTGGAGGACTTGGAAAAGGATGCCATCCGTAAGGCTTTGGATAGAAATAACGGCCGTAGAAAGGCAGCAGCGGCGGATTTGAATATTTCGGAGCGTACGCTGTATCGCAAGATTAAGGAATATCAGCTTGATTGATGGTTGTTTATGAGAAGATTTCTGTTTTTTGCCCTGGCTCTTTCCTGCTTGATGACATCCTGTCGGATATCGTTCAAGTTCAATGCTGCCTCCATAGATTACAATACTACAAAGAGCATTTCCATCAAAGATTTCACGAATCAGGCTCTTTTAGTCTATCCTCCTTTGGCCCAAACTTTTTCGGAAGAGCTCAGGGATATCTACACCCGTCAGACCAAACTCAAGGTCATCAAGGAAGATGGTGATTTGCAGCTGGAAGGAGAGATTACGGGATATGATCTGACTCCTTTGGCTACGCAGACCGACGGCTATGCCTCGGAAACCAAGCTCACGATGACGGTCAAGGTGCGTTATGTCAACACCCACAACGAAAAAGAGGATTTTGAGCAGACTTTCTCGGCTTATCAGACATTCTCCTCTACACAGATGTTGGAAGATGTGCAGGACGGATTGTTGGAAGTCATTATCAAAGAAATTACGGAAAGTATTTTCAATCAGACCGTGGCTAATTGGTAACCTGAGATATGAAGCCTGAAACCTTGTTGGAGTGGAGCCGTAATCCTGCCTCGATGCCCTCGTCGGCGGTCGGGGAGTTGCAGCGTTGTATCCAGGCCTATCCATGTTTTTATACGGCCAGAATGCTTTATCTCAAGATTCTGCGCCAGAATGAAGACTTGGATTATGCCTCCGAGCTCTTTCAGACTTCTTTATCATCGCCCGACAGGCGGCAGCTGTTCTATTTCATTCGTAAGGATGTGCTGGCTTATGAGGAAACGGAAAGGGTGGAAGAGTACGCAGTGGAGACGGCTTCGGATAAGTCGGAAGAGCCGTTTTCGTTGATCGACCGCTATCTCGACCGTGAAGTGCCTGTCTCCTCCTCAATAACCGGGTTTCAGGCCGAAGAGACTCTTTATTCGGTGGAAATGGCGTTTGGAGAGACTTTGGAACCGACCGATGAGGAAGGGCTTCTGCATGCCATTATGGCTCCGTCTGTCGCTAAGCCGGATAAAAGAATCAGCCCTATGGCACCTGAGGAGGTGGATTTGAAGACTGCGGACGCTGAAGATGCCGCTTCGGAATCCTTCGCGTTTGACGAATCGGGAGAGATGCCGGAAGCCTCTTTCACCTTGACTTTGGCCAAAATATACCTCAAGCAGAAAAAATACGGTCGCACCTTGGAAATATTAAGAACTTTGGTGTTGAAAAATCCAGAAAAAAGTATTTACTTTGCCGACCAAATAAAGTATTTGGAAAGAATAATCAATCATTTAAATAAATAACTGTTATGTATTTGGCAATCAGTATCTTAGTATTTATTTTCGCTTTGGTGCTCATCTTGTTTGTTCTGGTGCAGAATTCCAAAGGCGGCGGTTTGGCTTCGGGTTTTGCCTCGTCCAATCAAGTGTTGGGTGCTCCCAAAACAGCTGATTTTCTGGAAAAGGCAACTTGGTTCCTGGCTGGTTGCGTGCTGCTTGGTTGCATTCTTTCTGCAGCTTGGGCTCCTAAGAAGGTTCAAGGTGAAAGAGAATCCGTCCTGAAAGAGCAGGTTGAGAACGCTGTTTCGATGGATCCCAACTTGACCGCTCCGACTTTCGACGACGAAGAGGATGCCAATTGACAGGCGAAATAATTCATACACGAAAAGAAGGGTGTCTGCGCGATGCCCTTTTTTCGTTTTAGCTCTATGCCTGGCCGGCGTAGGGCAAGTTTTGTGGTTGACATCCTGCCATACCTCATCTCACAGGACGGCGTCACAGACGGATCAGGTCGATTCTGTTGTCCCCCTGCATTATGCGCAAGGCTTTGAAATCGCCTGCCTGAAGGATGGTGGCAGAAGAGTGACGGTTTTTCAGCCTTGGAATGGTGAAAAAGAAGTCTGGCAACGTTATTATCTGTATGAC
>JAZRWU010000179.1:0-4797 GCA_045599885.1 Bacteroidales bacterium
CTGCTCTATGGCGGCCTGTGCCTTGCCTTCGTAATTGGTATCGTACAGACCCGTCGCTCCTTCCACCTCAATGGATTCCAGGCCGGCATAAACACCGATGCCTTTGATGAGATCGACGGCGGAAATGACGGCACCACTCTGAATCGGATAAAGTTCCGTCATTTTACGCATTGAGGGACGATATCCGGGCGACCAAGGCCAGATGGAATTGGCCATATCTTTGCCTTCGGCCTGACGTTTCTGATTGACAGGATGTTGCGGAAGAAGTTCCTGAGAACGGAGAATCAGACGGTTGATTTTATCGGCCGTAGCCTGTGCCTCAGGGCATAAAGCCTTGACCATCACATCACTGCAGAGAGTTCCGGGAACATCGTGAGGCGGCGTGCAGAGAATCCTTTTGTCTCCACCCTTCATCAGCATCAGATGACGGTAGGAAATGCCCGGACAGAAACGCAGACCTTCCAGACCGTCAAGCCCGTCCTGGAATTCCTCGCCGAGTTCTTTATTGAGAAAGGCTATCAGTTGAGCCGCTTCCTCATTGCTGATATGTCCCGCCGAATGATTCTTGATGCGGTCGTTTTCAACGCAAATCAAGTTGCAACGCGCGGCCATCACTCCCGGAGCAATATCCACGCCCATACTGGCGGCCTCCAGCGAGCCACGGCCCTCGAACTGCTTTTCCACATCGTAGCCCAACAGACTCATATTGGCAATCTCGCTGCCCGGAGCAAAGCCTTTGGGAACGGTGTCGAGCATACCGCAACGGCCTTCACGGGCCAGAAAATCCATCACCGGCTTCAAAGCCACCTGAAGAGGTGTTTTACCGTCCAATGACGGAATCGCCTCGTCCGCCATACCGTCGCCCAATACAATCAGATATTTCATATACTATCCGTTATCCACAGCATTTATGATGTTTTTCGAGCCGGATCACCGGATGTTGGCGATGGATATGATATCCCCGAACACACCGGCGGCCGTCACACCGGCACCGGCACCGTAACCCTTGATGACCATAGGATCGTTGAAATAACGCTCGGTCTGAATCAGGATGATGTTGTTGCTGCCTTCCAGGTCGTAGAAAGGATGAAGCTGATCGACTTCCTGCAAACCGACGGAGCAGACACCTTTTTCCATCTTGGCGACAAAACGCCATTTCTTGTGTTCTTTCTCCAAGACTTTACGACGGGCCTCAAAATCGGCATCGAGTTCGGGAATGCGTTTCCAGAAATCATCAAGCGAGCCTTCGAAGAAATCGGCGGGGACAAAAAGATTCTTGATGACATCGTCCTGTTCCACTTGATAACCGGCTTCACGCGCCAGAATCACCAGTTTGCGGATGACATCCTTGCCGCTCAGGTCGATACGGGGATCCGGTTCGGAGAAGCGGGCTTCCTGCGCCATCTTGATGGTTTTGCTCAAGGGAATGTCGGCGCTGATGGTGTTGAAAATATAGTTGAGCGTACCCGAAAGCACCGCTTCCATTTTGAGGATATGGTCACCGCTGTAAATCAGGCTGTTCATCGTGTTGATGATAGGCAGACCGGCACCCACGTTGGTTTCAAACAGATATTTGACGCCTTTATGGCGGGCCAGTTCTTTCAATCCGGCATAATTCTCATAGGCCGAAGAAGCGGCGATTTTGTTGGCGGCCACGACCGAGACATTATTGGCCAGCATATCGTGATAGAGTTCCGCAATGGCGGCGCTGGCGGTACAATCGACGAATACCGAATTGAAGATATTCATTTTCAGCACTTCCTGACGCAGAAGGTCGGGTGAAGTGGGCACACCTTGAGTACGCAGCAATTCCTTGTAGTTTTCCAAGTTGATACCTTCCCGGTCGAAAATGGCGTGGTCGATGTCGGCGATACCCACCACATTGAGTTTCAAACCATTTTCCGCCATCAGTTTGGGTTGTTGCTGCTTGATCTGGTCGAGCAGGCTGCCGCCCACCGTTCCGATACCGGTCAGGAAAATATTGAGTTCCTTGTATTCACTCAAGAAGAAGGAATCGTGAATCACGTTGAGCGTCTTGCGCAACTGACAACGACGCACCACGAAAGAGATGTTGGTCTCAGAGGCTCCTTGGGCGCAGGCAATCACATTGATACCGTTGCGTCCGAGCGTCGTGAACAGTTTGCCGGCAATACCGGGCGTGCGCTTCATGCCCTCACCCACGATGGCCACCGTTGCCAGTTCGTTCTCCGCAAAAATCTCATTGATTTCACCACGTCGGATTTCGGCGGCGAATTCCTCTTGAAGCAGTTGTACCGTTTCGTAAGCATCCGCCTCGCGGACACCGATGGAAGTCGTATTTTCGGATGCGGCTTGAGATACCATGAACACCGAAATGCCAGCTTTGGCCAATGCCTTGAAAATACGGTAATTGACGCCGATGACACCGACCATGCCCAAACCCTGCATCGTAATCAGGCTGGTATCGCCGATAGAGGAAATACCTTTGATAGCCTTGCCTTCACCGATACATTTCTCACGCGAAATGAACGTTCCGGAAGCACTGGGATGGAAAGTGTTCTTGATGACGATAGGGATATTCTCGTGGTAGGCCGGGAAAATCGTCGGGGGATAAATGACCTTGGCGCCGAAATTGCAGAGTTCCATAGCCTCAACATAACTCAGTCTGTCAATGACATAGGCATGGTCTATCACTTTGGGGTCGGCGGTCATGAAGCCATCGACATCGGTCCAAATCTCCAAAATCGATGCTTTGAGTTCGCTGGCAACGATAGCGGCGGTATAATCGCTGCCACCGCGTCCGATATTGGTCGTCTCGCCGGTTCCGGCATCGGAAGAGATGAAACCGCCCATCACCATGACTTCGGGCATAACCGACAACTGTTCGTGAAGAGCCTTGGCAGTCGCGTCAAAATCCACCACTTCCCGACCGTATTTGTGTTCGGTGCGGATCAGAAGGCGGGCATCCACATGTTTGGCATTCAACAGACGGCTCACCATCACTGAAGAAATGCGTTCGCCGTAGCTCAAAATGACGGCTTCCGATTTGGGAGAAAGATCCTGAATCAGGAAAACACCTTTGAAAATATTGCTGAGCTCATCGATTTTGTCGGTGACGAACGTTTTGAGCTCCAATTGGACATCGGATGGGAAGACACTGTCTATCAAACAGTAATGCATATCCTTCATCGACTGGATGTTGTCGGCGTAGGCCGGATTGCCCGAAGCCGCCAGTTTGGATGTACGTTGCAAGAGGTCGGTCATACCGGCGACGGCCGAAACCACCACCACAATCGGCTTTTCACTGTTCTGTTCCACAATCTGCCTGATATTGAGCAAACCTTCCACGCTACCTACGGAGGAACCTCCGAATTTAAGTACTTTCATATACGATAGATTATTATATTTACTGTCTAACAAACGGTTCCGTTTTCACGACTCCCCGCATCCATCAGATGATGGGAATGACTATAGGGAACACCTGCCTCGGGGACAGAAAAGAACGGAAAGAATATTTTAAAAGGGATGCCGGATAAAACGCCTGACGCTTCCCGGCGGAAACTGCGGAAAGAAAATTCAAACCCCCAAAGGGGTGGTGGTAGTTCGGAATTTCAAAAAATTCGTATCCATTTTCTTATGAGTAAACGGGAAACAGTCCATTCTCCCCATTTCGCCTGCGAAGTTACAAATATTCTGAAGAAAAAAGCAAATATATAATATTATTTTCTGACCATGAAGCGGTGATTCTCCACGCCATCTTCTGTCACGAGGCGCAGGATATACAGACCATCACTCAGAGCGGAAACGTGGAAGACAGCTTTGTCATTCTCCACCGACTTGAACATCACCACCTTCCCGGCCGAATCCCTTACTTCGGCCTTCGAGATGAATTTGCCCGAAGCGATGTGCAGTTCTTCCGCAGCCGGATTCGGATAGAGACGGATTCCGGTCTCGCCGATATTCAAGCCATCGGGATCCGGTGCCACTATCACCGAGCCGAGCAAAGCCTGACCTTCTCTGAAATAGCACTGTTCCTCCGTATTCCATTCAGCATCCATCGGATCTTCTATCACACAACCTTTCAGAACAACCTTGTCGAAACCGAAAATCGGATAAGCGGTCTGTCCGTTATTGCCCGTAGCCGTCAGAGTACTGTGGTCAATTGTCAGCACACCGCTGCCCTGGATACCACACCGGCTGTCGATGCTTCCGCTGGCGGTGAATTCCACAACGCATCCGCCCGATATCGTCAGATTGTCCGATTCGAGATACAGACCGTCCACATTGTTCTCCTCACCATAGGCCCAAAGTGAACCCGTCCCGCAAATATTCAAATCGCCGGCACTGCTGATGACGCTCCAGGAAGAGGCACTGGCCGACATTTCGTTTGCACCCACCAGCACGATGGTCAAGCCGGGAATCTGACTACAGACAGCCGAATGCTCCGCCAATTCCTTCGAACCGACGATGGTCGCATCCTCAAGCGTCAGCGTGCTGCTGGCCGCATCGAAGCTGACCTTGCCGCTGATGCCTTCGCCCTTGATGTCGGCAGCGTTCTCCTCCGTCACCTGAATGCCCGCTACCCAGAGATCGTACTTTTTCACAGGCTCCTCCGGTTCTTCGGGCTCTTCAGGCTCTTCGGGCGTTTCGCGGACTCCGATTTCCACCGTTTCGGTCACAGCAGTTCCGTTCAGACAAACCGCCTTTCGGCCGGCGTTCCAAACCGCTCCTTCCGGACCCAGGATTTCCACGCCCTCCAGCGCCAACGACGAGATATCGCAAATAGAGCCTACGCCGCCGGTGGCCTTGACTGTGGCG
>JAZRWU010000180.1:0-2993 GCA_045599885.1 Bacteroidales bacterium
GCCGCCAGCCGTATTTTCCGTATGCTGCTGGCCGCCGACGTCACCAATATGAAATGCCTGACCTACGCCGAAGCCAATGTGGCGGAATTCATCGTCAAAGACGACTCCAAAATCACGAGACGGGCCGTCAAAGACTTGCGCCTGCCCGATAAAGTCAGCATCGGAGGTATCATCCGCGACGGTCAGGGCATCGTCGTGTACGGCAACACGCAGATTTTGCCCGGAGACCGCGTGCTTGTATTCTGTGAGACGGCCTCGCTGCACAAGATGGAGCGTTTCTTCAATTGATTGAGAATCTGTTTTGAATTATGACAAATACCGCTTTCAATTTCCGTTTCATCCTCAAATTCCTGGGTTACCTGCTCGGAGTGGAGTGCATTGTCATGCTGATGTCGGCGGGTATTGCCTGCCTCTACGACGGACGCGACTGCGGCGTTTTCCTCCAATCGGCCGGCATCACCTTCATCGGAGCGCTGCTGCTCTCCCTCTCCGGTTTACGCGCCCGCAACGATATCGGAAAACACGAGAGCTTCGTCATCGTGACGATGGTCTGGGTGCTGTTCTCTCTGTTCGGGGCCATACCTTTTTATTTAAGCGGACACTTCGAGAGCTATACGGACGCTTTTTTTGAAAGCATGTCGGGTTTTTCCACCACCGGATCTTCGGTATTGCCCGATGTGGAGATTCTCTCACCGGCTTTGCATTTCTGGCGCAGCATCATCCAATGGCTGGGCGGCATGGGTATCATCATGCTCTCGCTGGCCGTGATGCCACTGTTAAAACTAGGTGGATATCAATTATTTACAGCCGAAGTCACCGGACCGGTCTATGAAAAGCTGCACCCGCGCCTTCGCGAGACGGCCAAACGTATGTGGCTGATTTATGTGGGGCTCACCCTGGCCGAAACCGCTCTGCTTTATCTCGGTCCGATGGATTTCTTCGATGCCATGTGTCATGCTTTCACCACGATGGCCTCGGGCGGTTTCTCCACCAAAAATGCCAGCATCGGTTATTGGGATTCCACTTACATCAATCTGGTCACTACGGTCTTCATGTTTTTGGCAGGTACCAGTTTCGTGCTGATTTTCAGAGCTCTCACCGGCCGTTTCGACAAAATCCGCGAGAATGAGGAATTCCACGCCTATGTCAGACTGGTTGTCGGAGCCTCCCTGCTGCTGGCCTTGCTCCTTATTTTCCTGCGCAAGGAGCCTGTCTTCCGTTCCGTGCAGGAAGGTTTTTTCCACGTCATCTCCATTCTGACCACCACCGGATTCTATACGACCGACTTCAGCCACTGGCAAGCCATCATGCGTTTCCTGCTGCTGATTCTGATGTGTTGCGGCGCCATGTCGGGTTCGACCTCAGGCAATATGAAAATCGGCCGTATCCTCATCTGTTTCAAGAGCTGTTTCAACGAAATGAAGCGTGACGTCCACCCCAATGCCGTCCTGCCTGTCATGTACAACGGAAAAGCCCTGCAATCCTCCACCGTTTCCAGCCTGTTCGGTTTCCTGTTTCTCTACATCATCCTGATGGTGTTCAGCACCGGACTGTTCTTCTCGCTGGGAATGAATATGGAGGAAGCCGCCGGCATCGCTCTGACCAGTCTGGGCAACATCGGTCCGGGGCTCGGAAAATGTTTCACGAGTTTTGTCATGCTGCCCGGCATCGCCAAATGGTGGATGACTTTCCTGATGCTGGTGGGCCGTTTGGAAATCTATACTGTTGTCCTGTTGTTCTCACGCGATTTCTGGCGCAATTAACACATATCATATCCATATTATCAACCACTTAAAAGAAAAAAAATGAAAAATTCCCTGCTTTCCGGCAGCCTTCTTACGGCAGCCATCGCCACGCTCTTACTGAGCAGCTGCGCGACCAAAAGCGATATGGACAAGGCTTTCGAGGAAGCCGCCCGTATCGAAGCCTCGATGACACAAGTTTCTTTCCCCGACGCCGATTTCGTGATTACCGATTTCGGTGCCAAGGCCAACGACTCCAGCTTTCTCAACCACGATGCCATCAATGCGGCCATTGACGCCTGCAACCAAGCCGGCGGCGGTCGTGTGGTCGTTCCTGCCGGCCAATGGCTCTGCGGCCCCATCACGCTCAAAAGCAACGTCAACCTTCATCTCGAAGAAGGTGCCACCCTGCTGTTTTCCACAGACACTTCCCTGTATCTTCCTCAGGTCGTCACCCGTTGGGAAGGTGTGGACTGCTACAATTTCCACCCACTCATCTACGCCAACGAGCAGGAGAACATCGCACTCACCGGCAAAGGCGTCATCGACGGCCAGGGCATGAAGGGCTGGTGGCAACTCTGCGGCAGCCCCCGGTATGGCTGGCAACCCGGTATGCGCGGTCAGAACATGGGCGGACGCGCCAAACTGCTGCGTTATGCCGAAGACAAAGTGGATCTGGAAGAACGTATCATGACACCCGAAGATGCCATGCGTATCCAGTCGGTCAATTTCCGTCTTTGCAAGACCATCCTCATCGAAGACGTCACCTTGCTCAACTCACCGTTCTGGGTTATCCATCCGCTGCTTTGCGAAGACATGATCGTGCGCGGTGTCAAAGTCTATAACCGTGGTCCCAACGGCGACGGCTGCGATCCCGAATCCTGCAAGAATGTCATCATTGAGAACTGCCAGTTCGACACCGGTGACGACTGCATCGCCATCAAGAGCGGACGCAACAACGACGGCCGCAAATGGGGACGTCCCTCCGAGAACATCATCGTACGTCATTGCAAAATGATCAACGGACACGGCGGCGTGGTGGTCGGCAGTGAGATTTCCGGCGGCTACCGCAACCTCTTCGTCGAAGACTGCGACATGGACAGCCCCGAGCTGGAGCGCGTCATCCGCATCAAGACCAACACCTGCCGCGGCGGTCTGATTGAGAACATCTTCGTCCGCAATGTCCGCGTGGGCCAATGCCGCGAAGCCGTCCTCAAAATCAACCTCAAATACGAATCGCGTGAAGATTGC
>JAZRWU010000181.1:0-2151 GCA_045599885.1 Bacteroidales bacterium
GGAAATAGGATGGACGCAGGCGGATTTTGGTCTGGCTGCCGAACATTTCCTTGGAGAAATATTCCAGAAGCTGGAGAAGGTCGGCATAGGAGACGTTTTTGTCGACGTAGAGTGCCTCTACCTGATGGAAGAAGCAATGAGCCCGATAGGAAATGGCTTCGTTGCGATAGACACGGCCCGGGCAGATGATGCGGATGGGCGGCTGGTTTTTCTCCATGGTGCGCGTCTGGACGGATGAGGTATGCGTGCGGAGAAGAATGTCGGGACGCTGCTCGATGAAGAAGGTATCCTGCATATCGCGGGCGGGATGTTCGGGCGGGAAATTGAGCGAGGAGAACACATGCCAGTCGTCTTCGATTTCCGGACCTTCGGCCAGGGTGAAGCCCACGTTTTCGAAGATGCGGATGATTTCGTTGCGGACGATGGACAGCGGATGGCGGGTTCCCAGAGCGATGGGCGAAGCGGAACGGCTGTAGTCGTAGTCGGTGTCTTCGGCAGAACGGTTGTCGAGATCGGCCTTGAGGGCATTGAGACGCTCCTGCGCCTGATTCTTAAGTTCGTTGAGACGGATACCGACGGCTTTTTTCTCTTCGGCGGCCACGTTGCGGAAATCGTTGAAAAGCGAGGTGATTTCGCCTTTTTTGCTCAAATAACGGATACGGAGTTCTTCGAGTTCCTTACTGTCACGAGGTTGCCATGCAGCCACCTCTTCCAACATTTTCTGAATTTTCTCTAACATAATCGTCATGGACTTGAATCGGAATGTCATCCATCCCGCGCCGGGTTTCCGACTGCCCTTCCGACAACGGATTTCCCACGGCTAAAAACCTCACAAAGGTAGGTATTGCTTGCCGATATTCAAAATAAATGGATTACCTTCGCAGAGATTTTTCAAAAGACTTCTGAATATGCCACTACCGTCACACCGCGGATGGATTATGCCGGAATCCCCTATCCGCAAACTGGTACCTTTAGCCCGTCAGGCTGAATCCAGAGGACGCAGGATATATCACCTCAACATCGGCCAGCCCGACATCCATACGCCGGAAGCAGGAATGGATGTGTTGCGCCACATCGACCGCAGCGTTCTTGAATATACGCCCTCCGAGGGTCTGTTGAGCCTGCGTCAGCGTCTGTCGGAATATTATAAAGGTTTTGGCATTCCTGTCAGTCCCGAGGAAATCATCGTCACGACCGGCGGCAGCGAAGCGGTTCTGTTCGCTTTCATGGCCTGCCTCGATCCCGGTGACGAAATCGTCGTTCCCGAACCGGCCTATGCCAACTATACAGCTTTCGCCATATCGGGCGGCGCCATCATCCGGCCTTTCCTTTCGACCATAGAGAACGATTTCGCCCTGCCCTCGTTCGAGGAATTCGAGCAGATGATCACCAAACGGACCCGGGCCATTCTTATCTGCAATCCCAACAATCCGACGGGACATATCTACAGCGCCGAAGAGATGGAGCACATCCGCCAACTGGTCAGGAAATACGACTTGTATCTCTTTTCGGACGAGGTCTATCGCGAATTCCGCTACACCGACGCTCCGCACATCTCGGCCATGCAGTTGAAAGGCATCGAAGACAACGTCATTCTGATTGACTCGGTTTCGAAGCGTTACAGCGAATGTGGCATCCGCATCGGCGCATTGGTCACCAAAAACGCCCAAGTGCGCAAGGACGTGATGAAATTCTGCCAGGCCCGCCTCTGCCCTCCCCTTATCGGACAACTGATTGCCGAAGCCTCGATGGACGCTCCCGAATCGTACATGCAAGGCGTTTATGACGAGTATCTTGCCCGGCGTGATTTCGTTGTCAAGGCCATCAATTCGATACCCGGCTGCTATTCGCCGATGCCGATGGGTGCTTTCTACACCATGGCCCGGCTTCCCATCGACGATGCCGACAAATTCTGTGCCTGGTTGCTGGAAACATTTGAATATAAAGGAAATACCGTTATGATTGCTCCTGCTTCGGGATTCTATTCCGCCCACAACGTGGGCCGCAACGAGGTGCGGATTTCCTATACCCTCTGTCAGGAAGATCTGGCTGTCGCCCTCGACCTGCTCAAACGCGCACTCGAAGTCTATCCGGGCCGTACGCTTTAACAAGCTGTCCGAATACCCCCACGATGAACTATGAATATCAAAT
>JAZRWU010000182.1:0-6918 GCA_045599885.1 Bacteroidales bacterium
GGCCGGACTGATTACCGTCACCGGAGGTCTGAGGGCCAATTATTGGAGCGGCAACGGGCAGCTGCTGCTCAGTCCCCGCGCCTCGCTGGGCTTCATTCCCGCCTGGGAAAAAGATTTCACGTTCCGGCTGGCCGGCGGCATCTACTATCAGGCGCCATTCTACAAGGAATTGCGCGACACCGTCATCACCGACGGCCTTTCAAGCGTGGTGCTCAACACCGGCATCAAAGCTCCGAAATCCACTCAAATCATTGCCGGAGGCGACTACCACTTCATTTTCTCCGACCGGCCTTTCATCTTCACCGCCGAAGCCTATTACAAACACACTGACCACCTGATTCCTTATGTGGTGGATAATGTGCGGATACGCTATTCCGGTCAGAATCAGGGAACCGGCTCCACTTTGGGCTGCGATTTCAAATTGTTCGGCGAGTTCGTTCCCGGCACCGATTCGTGGATCAGCCTGTCGTTGATGGACAGCCGCCAGGATTTCGGCGATTTCAGCATTCCGGCGCCCAACGAGCAACGATACAATCTTTCCATGTTTTTCCGAGATTATCTTCCGCGCAACCCGAAATACTCCATGAGTCTGCGTTTTATCTGGGCGGACGGATTGTGTTTCGGACCTCCCTCCATGGATTTCAGTTATGCCACCACCCGCATGAAAGCCTATCGGCGTGTGGATGCCGGCCTTTCCCGACTGCTGGTCAACGGTGAGGATAAGATATTGAAATCCAAGATTTTCAATCACATAGGCAAGATTTGGATCAGCCTCGACTGCTTCAACCTCTTCGGCATCCAGAACACCAATTCCTACTATTGGGTGCGCGACATCAACAACTGCGAATGGGCCGTCCCCAATTACCTGACCGGACGCCAGCTCAACCTTTCCCTGAGTGTTGATTTCAGGTAAGAATCCACCTTATTATATACCGGGGAATCTATTGATATCATCAATATCTGATATCGAAAAATTCTATCGTTTTTTTTGTTCCAAACGTTTTGCGCCCCTCTATTTTTGCTCCTGTCCAAAGCCGATGAAGACTTTGGTCGAGAGATTTATTTATTATTTTACAAACAATTAAAACAAAACGCTTTATGGAAACAAAATTCTTTTTTTGCAAACATTGCGGAAACGTTGTTGTAAAGTTGGTCGACAGCGGTGTCACCCCCGTTTGCTGCGGAGAGAAAATGGAAGAACTCCACCCCAACACCTCCGATGGGGCCGGCGAGAAACATCTGCCGACAGTACAGTGGCAAAACAACGGCGAGATGCTGGTCCAAGTCGGTTCACAGCCGCATCCGATGACTCCGCAACACCAGATTGTGTTCATCTGTCTCGAAACCGTTCACGGAGGACAGCTGCGGTTTCTCGATCCGGACGGCAAAGCTGAAGCCCGGTTTCAGGTTCAGAGCGATCAGCCGGCGGCCGTGTACGAATACTGCAATCTCCACGGGCTCTGGAAAAACGATTTGAAAAACGGGAAAGACAACAGTTATGAATGGGGATTCTGACCCTCCTGCCCTTTCCGAACCGAAAACATATTTTATCACCCTTAAAATTTCACCGCTATGATTTCCGAAATCATCAAAAAAAACATCAACAAGCAGATCAATGCAGAGTTATGGTCAGCTTATCTCTACCTCGCCATGTCACTCGACGCCGACGACAAGAATTATCCGGGCATCGCCCACTGGTTTTACATCCAATGGCTGGAAGAACAGGATCACGCCCGTATTTTCCAGAAATACCTCTGCGACCAGAATGTCAAAGTGGAGCTGCAGGCCATAGATGACGTGCAGCAGGAATGGGAAGGGCCGCTGGAAATGTTCCGCGACACGCTGCGCCACGAGGAGGAAGTCACAGAAATGATCAACGACCTGGTCCGCCTGTCCTGGAGAGAAGGCGACTTCGCGACCTTGAGCCGATTGCAGTTCTTCGTGGACGAACAGGTGGAAGAAGAACATTCCGCTGCCGAAATCATGAAACTGCTGGCCGACGCCGATGAGGATTTCGTGGCCCTGCGCGACATTGACCGTCAGCTGGCCAAACGGGAATACCACCAAGCTTCACCACTCCAATAAGAAGCTGTATATCACCACAAAAATATCACGAAAGTGTTTTCAGTCTTAGAACCTGTTTGTCAAACTTCAAAAATCCAACCTTATGAAAACTATTCTCACCCTGGCCATCATGGGCCTGCTGGCTCCGGCCACCCTGTTCGCCCGTAATGCGAAAATCAACAATGCGACCATAAGCCATCTGAATCTTCCACAGTACATGGGCACCTGGTACGAAATCGCCCGCTTCGATCACCGGTTTGAACGCGGAATGTCCTACGCTCAGGCCCGCTATACGCTCAAAGACGACGGGAAAGTACGCGTGGACAACACCGGATGGAAGGACGGAAAATTCAAACGTTCGGTAGGAAAAGCCTTCGCACCTGACCCTGGCGGCCAACCAGGACTGTTGAGAGTGTCCTTTTTCGGACCGTTCTACTCCGATTACAGAGTACTGATGCTGACAGATGATTACAAATATGCGCTGGTGGGCTCGAAAAACGCGAACTATCTCTGGATACTCGCACGCAGCCCGGAAGTCAAACCGGAAATCATAGATTCGATTCTCGAAGTGGCCAAATGCCGGGGATACGACACCAGCAAACTCATCTGGGTCGATCAGACCATGTGACTGACCGAAGAACAGACAGGAGCTGAGCTGCGGAATTGAGCGGGTCGTCTCCATCAGATTTCCGCCTCTTTTCGGATGACACAGAGCGAAAAGAGGCGGAACAGACTTGGATTTCATAGATTTTATGCTATCTTTGTATGGACAGATTTTTCTGCCAGTCCTCACCCTTCAAGATACACACTATGGAACTGAGACAATTGAAGTATTTCGTGACCGTTGCCCAGACCCGAAGCTTCTCGGAAGCCGCCAGGAAGTTGTATATCACCCAAGGGACGCTTTCCCAACAGATACGGCAATTGGAATATGAGCTGGGCTCCGATGTGTTCCAGCGTAACACCCACCGCGTGAGTCTGACCGAAGCCGGTGAAGAGCTGCTGCCTCTGGCAGAAAGAACGCTTCTGGACGCCGGTCAGATTTCCACCCTCATGGAAGAGCTGAAGACGATGGCCACCGGTACGTTGAACATCGGTCTGACCTTGACCTTCCGCGAGCTTCTGTCGAGCACTCTGCGCGAATTCATGAAACTGCATCCGGGCATCCAACTCCGTATCTATTACAAGACAGCCTCCGAACTGATTCAAATGCTGTTGAAACGCGAAATTGATTTCGCCCTGGCCTACAAACCCTCCCAACATTACGAAGGTATTGAATCGGAAGTGCTGTTTGAGAGCGATTTGAGTGCCATTTTGCGAAAGACTCATCCTCTTGCCGATCGTAAAATATTGACTTTTGAGGACATAGATAAATACGGTGTCGTTCTTCCCGCCAGCGGGCTGCAATCCCGCAAAGCCTTCGAGCGTTTCATCGACATCGACACCAGCCCGCTGAAAGTCAGAATGGAAATCAATGATCCCAATATCATCATGGATATGATCCAGTCGTCCAATCTGATCTCAATCCTGTCGGGTGTGGCGGCCCGATATCGTGAGAACCTGACAGCCATTCCGTTGGAAGGAATACAGCGCACGATGCTCGGCTGCGTACATTGGCTCAACGACGGTTACCGCAAGCACAGCGCCGAGACATTCATCCGACTGTTGCGCAATTCGGCCCAGTTGCGCAATATCATGATGAATTCCTGAACCGGATTTTCCAAATCGTTCATAAAATTGTATTTTTGCAAGCCTGCCGCTGTTTCACGGCATAGTGTTTTCAGGTATGAACAACGAATTCCTTACCATAGAAGAAGAGATTGTCCGGATGTTGAGAACGGTGTTCGATCCGGAAATCCCTGTCAATATTTACGACCTCGGACTGATTTACAAAGTGGAGGTGGAAGACGGCAAAGTCTCCATTGAGATGACCCTCACCGCTCCGTCCTGTCCTCTGGCCGAATTTATTGTCGAAGACGTGCGGCAGAAAATCGAGTCAATCGAAGGAGTCCGCGAAGTCGATATCCAACTGGTGTTCGAACCGGAATGGAACCGTGACATGATGTCGGAGGAAGCCAAACTCGAATTGGACTGCATGATCTGATTTTTCCGCCCATGATGAAAAAAGTCTATTTTGTCAGCGATGCCCATTTCGGATCTTCCGGTCTGGAAGACAGCCGGGCCAACGAGCGGAAATTCCTCCGTTGGATAGATGCCATTCGACCGGACTGCGCCGCCTTGTATCTGCTGGGCGACATGATAGACTTCTGGTTTGAATACAAGAGACTGGTTCCCAAAGGATACACCCGCTTTTTCGGGAAATTGGCCGAGCTCACCGACAGCGGCATTCCGGTGTATTGGTTCTGCGGCAATCACGACCTCTGGCTTTTCCACTACGTTCAGGATGAATTGGGTATTCAAGTCTGCCGGGAACCGCTTTTGACGGAAATAGGCGGAAAACGTTTTTTCCTGGCGCATGGTGACGGTCTGGGCGATTCCGACAAAGGGGTACAGTGCCTGCAGATGATTTTCCACAGCCACGTCTGCCAATGGATGTTCAGCCACCTGCTGCCTTCCAATTGGGCCATGGCCTTGGGAAGCCGTTGGTCGCTTCGCAGTTTCGAGAAACGCAAGCGTCAGGGGGGAGCTGTCTATTCAGGTGAGAATCAGGAGTGTTTGGTCAGATATGCCAAAGATTACCTTAAAGCTCATCCCGAAGAGAAGCCCGATTATTTCATTTTCGGACACCGTCATATCATGCTCGACCTGATGCTAAGCGCCTCCTGCCGGCTGCTGATTGCCGGAGATTGGATGCAGTCTTTCAGCTACATAGAATTTGACGGAGAAGAGCCTGCCCTGATGCAGTTTGAATCCGAATGAAAGCCGCTTTCACAACACACTCTCATCGGCATAACTGTAATAGTTTCCATCGCTGATAATCAAGTGATCGAGCAGAAGAATGCCCATCGCCCGACAAGCTTCGTGCATCCGTTTGGTCAGGTGGTTGTCGGCCTCGCTCGGCAGCACATTGCCGGAAGGATGATTGTGGCACAACACATTGGATGTCGCCAGACAGCCGATGGCTTCTTTCATCACCACGCGCAAATCCACAGTGGCCCCGTTCACGCCGCCCTGACTGATTTTCCGTTTTTCTATCAGACGGTTGGAGGCATTCAGAAATAAAGCCCAGCACTCCTCCACTCTCAGATCCGCCAGCTGTGGCGACATCCATTCAAAAATTTTGCGGCTGTTGTTGAACCACGGCCGGACATTGGGAGGAAGTTCCCGACGCCGCCGGCCCAATTCCAAAGCGGCCACGACGGTCACGGCTTTGGCCGGTCCGACTCCCTTGAAGCGGGAACTCAGATCTTTGGGAGAGAGTTTGCTCAGTTCCGCGAGGCTGTTGTCCATCGAAGACAGCATACGACGTGCCAAGCCCACGGCGGTTTCTCCCACCGTCCCCGAACCTAAAAGAATAGCAAGTAATTCACAATCACTTAATTGAGCAGCGCCCAATCGTAAAAGTCTTTCCCGAGGACGGTCTTCTTCCGACCATTCACGGAGGGTATATGTGTTTTCCATCCTGTGTATTTCAATGCCTGCAAAGATAATGTTTTCTTAATATTATATTTACCTAATATTTACAAATATTCCATAAAAGCAGTTCCGCCGCGAAATCTTCCGATCCACAGGGGAACTGCTTTTCAAACCGACACTCCGACCTTCTGCCGTTTCATCTATCGTCAATAGAAGTACAGCAAGCTATTCGAGCGGGACGATGGGTGGTAAAACTTTTTGAGGATCAGCGGGCACGTTCCACATAAGAACCGTCGCGCGTATCAATCTTGACCTTGTCGCCAATCTCGATGAAAAGAGGAACGCGGACCTGAGCACCCGTCTCCACGGTGGCAGGCTTGAGAGTATTGGTGGCCGTATCGCCTCTCAGACCCGGTTCGGTATAAGTGATCTCAAGGACAACGTGAACAGGCACATCCACATAGAGAACGGTTTCGCTGGCTGCGTGGACCACCACTTCGCACATATCACCGTCTTTCAGGAAATCAACACCGTTGATGGCTTCTTTGTTGACCGTAATCTGCTCGTAGGTCTCGGTATGCATGAAGTTGTATCCCATATCGTCCTTGTAAAGATACTGATAAGGTCTGCGTTCGATGCGGACTTCGTCCACTTTCACGCCCGAGTTGAACGTCTTGTCAAGGATACGGCCCGTCTGGACATTTTTGAGCTTCGTGCGGACGAAAGCAGCGCCCTTGCCGGGTTTGACGTGGAGGAATTCTACAATAAAATAGTATGCACCTTCCAATTCGATGCACATACCGTTTTTAAAATCAGCCGTTGTTGCCATAAATATTATTTTTTGATTTCATCAATGAGTTGCAAAGTTCACAAAATTCTTCCAATCCTGCAAATTTCAGGCGGGATTATGGGCTTGTTTTGTATTTATTTCCCATTAATTTGACAGGGAAAAAACGAGTCATGAAATTTTTTTGAAAGAAATCCAAACAGCTTCCGAACGCCATACAAAAAAATAGAGAGATTTGCTTGCGTGTTCAAAATAAATCGCTACCTTTGCGGCTCGAAAAATCGGACAATAATAATCAAATAACATAAGAGATATGAAAAGAACGTTCCAACCCTCGAACAGAAAAAGAGCCAACAAGCATGGTTTCCGCGCCAGAATGTCCAGCGCCAACGGACGTCGCGTCTTGGCCAGCCGCCGCGCACACGGCAGAAAGAAATTGACCGTATCCGACGAAGAACGTCTGAGAGGCTGATTTCATACGGATTGATATTTTATTGATTCCCAATCGAGTAGGAGGAAAACAAAAGTAG
>JAZRWU010000183.1:0-7715 GCA_045599885.1 Bacteroidales bacterium
ATCAACGACCTGCCCGAGGAATACAGTCAGTTCCAGCAGATGATTCTGGCTTCCGGCGGTCAGATTTTCGACAAAGCCAACAGCAAGCCCATCGGCGTGGATCCTACCGGCAACACCATTTACGACACGGTCTGGATTTACACCAACGACTTCTTTGATGCCAAGAACTTCAGTCTGAGCAGCGAATCGCTGACGGCCACAATGCTTCTGTTCTCCAACAAGGTAATCAACGATGCCATGGCCCGTGCCGACAGTTGTCTCAATTCCTGGGGTCTGCAGCGCGATCCGGAAATTCTCCGCCGCTGGATTCTCGAAGTGGCCTTCTTCCGGACCAAATATACGCCTGAGGCCTATGCGCAGGCTTCCGACATCTCTTCGATTTACAACCGTCAATGGCGTATCTCGGTGCAGGACGTCGATTTGGAGAATCCCGTGGAGGTTTCCAACGGTATCATCTACGATGTCAAGCATTTCCGTATCCCCAACAACATTCTGATCTACCGTATCAAGGATTATTACCGCAATTATGAGTATTGCACCGAGGAGCAGAAGAACACCTACTACCAGATGGAGAATCTCAAAGACCTCGAAACCAAGACGGAAGTGCCAGATTGGACGCCCGAAGCCGGGGTATGGCCCATACACGGAAGTTATTCCCTGAGTGCGTATTGCGATGACGCCACCCAGGGCTTCTTCCTCGGTCTCACGCCCATTTTGTGTGTCTATGACGGTGCGGGCAATGTCAGCAACGTCCGCGAATACAAGATTCCGCCGGGAACTTACCGTTTCGCCATGGGCTTCACTCAGGGCATGAATGTGAAGATGAATGTCAAAGTCTATGTCAAGGATGGCTACAACCGGGTTCTGATTGGCGAAGGTGTTGCCGATGTCGGCTCCACGACCGAATTCCATCTCGACCGCGGTACCTTCCTGAGCGACACGTGGCCCGAAGGATACAAGGAAGTCAAGGATCAGTTGACTAACTCCAAGAAGAACAATTACGATACCGATGGCGGCTGTGTCATCGAGACTTTGGAAATTCCCGACCTCTACGGCAACGGTACGGCTCTTCCTATCGTGATAACCCTTGAATGCGAGACGGGTGTGAGCAGCCGTCTGGTTTTCCACCATTGGTGCCTGCGTCCGACCAGTAATAACTATTAAAATTGAGGAAGATGAAAAAATATATTCTTTTGTTTGCAGCGACTTTGATGTCCTTCGCTATTTCTGTTTCGGCGCGGACGGTCAAAGGTTATGTCGTTTCTTCCGACCGTCAGCCTCTGAAGGATGCCGTGGTGTCCTGTCCCGGGCAGCCTCAGGTCGTGACGGCCGAGGACGGTTCCTTTACGCTGGAAGCCGCTTCCGACGCCGTGCTTCAAATCTGGGCCGACGGTTATTATTCCAAATCGGTCGCCGTCAATGACCGGGCGGAACTCACCATCGTACTGAATTCGCAGACGACCTATAAATATACGGAAACGATGCTTCTTCCGTTCCGCACGGAGGAAAATCCCGATAATGAGCAGGGCCGCAACCTCTCGAAAAAAGATTTCTATCTGGGTGCCGCCGGTATCGACCGGGCCATTCAAGGTGAATTCGCCGGTTTGCAGGTGACGGGAAAGAGCGGTATGCCCAACGAGGGTTCGTATATGTCTTTGCACGGCATCCAGACGCTGGTGGCCGATGCGGCTCCTCTGGTGGTCATCAACGGAGTGCCCTATATGCCCGCCGCCGACGAGTCTCAGCTGATTGGCGGTTTCTCCCGCAGTTTCTTTCAGTCGTACAATCTCAACGATATTCAGAACATCACCCTGCTGACCGGTGCCGAGGCTTCGCTTTACGGTTCCATGGGCTCCAACGGTGTGCTCTTGATTGAGACGGACGGTGCTTCTTCCGACGATATGGATACCAAGATTTCCTACAACGGGTCATTCGGTTTCAAGTGGAACAACAAACGTATTCCCTTGATGCAGTCATCCCAGTACAAATCGTATCTGTCGGATATGGGTATGACTTATTACGACAATATGGAGACCTTCTTCTCCAATTTCCCCTTCCTTTCGCCGGATGCCTCCGATGCTTTCAACTATCTCTACCGTTTCGACACCGACTGGCAGTCTGAGCTCTACCGCAACGCTCTGACCACTGAGCATCTGGTCCGTGTCGAGGGTGGTGACGCTATTGCCAAATACGATATGTCGGTAGGCTATACCCACGACGAAGGGGTTTTGAACAACACCTCCAACGACCGTTTCAATGCCCAGATCAATTCGAACGTGATTGTCAGCAAGCAGTTCGAAATCGGCACTTCCATCGGTCTGGCCTATCTGAACGGAACGTATCAGGAGCAGGGTCTGAGCCTCGAAACCAATCCTATGCTCGCCGCCTACCGCCGCGCTCCGGTGCTGAGCCCCTACAAGAGCGATATGTACGGCAATCTGCTGGACAGTTATGCTTCCTACAATTTCGGAAACAACACCAATACCGATTTTATCGTCAGCAATCCGACCTCCATCATCCATACCTTGTCGGCCGATATGCGCCAATACGATGTGAATATTCAGGCCAATCTGAATTACAAGCCGACCAATTATCTGACATTCAGTGGATTGATTGGACTGTATTACAATTATAATCAGGAAGGAATCTTCATTCCGGGTATCAACAACAGCGATATCGTTCCCCAGTTTGACACTTTCGGAGAAAGCAGAAACACGGTACGCCAAGGTCTGAGCGAGACTTCCAATCTGTTTTATATGCTCAACGCCGCCTATCACAGAACTTTCGACGGCATCCATACCGTCGATGCCCGTCTGGGTGGTCAGGTGCTGATGACGAGTTTTGAGACCGATATGGGTGTCGGCCGCAACACCGCCAACGACTTCTATCAGACATTGTCGGATGTGCAGAACGTAGGACGCTATTTCAGCGGTTACGGCAGCAAATGGAACTGGGTCAACGCCTATCTGCATTTGGGTTACACTTACGCCAATCTGGCTGCGTTCGGTTTGAACATCGCCACCGACGGCGCTTCTTCGACCGGTGTCAATACCGCCCGCATGGGCTTCTTCCCCTCGGCTTCCGCTACGCTGATGCTGGGTAACGCCGGCTTCATGCAGGATGTCAAAGCCGTCAGCCGTCTCAACATCTTCGCCGATTTCGGCAAGTCGGGCAACAGCCGCTTCTCCAGCAATTACGGCCGTTACTATTATGTCAGCCAACTTTATCAGGGCATTGCCGGCATTGTCCGCAACAACGTGCCCAATACGGAAATCAAGTGGGAGGAGAACCTCAAGGCCAACGTCGGTGTGGATGCTGATTTCTGGCACAACCGTCTCGGTTTGCGCGCCGCCTGGTACAACAACCATGCCACCGACGTCTTGGTGGCCCGTACCGAGTCGCCGCTCTACGGAACCGGAATGCATTACAGCAACGATGCCGTCATCGACAGCAAAGGCATCGATCTGGCTCTGCGCATCTCCCCGGTCTACAGACCTTCGTTCAAATGGACGCTTGGCGGCAATCTCAGCACGCTCCACAACAAAGTGGTGTCTCTGGGAACCAGCAAGCAGCTTATCAACACCCTGGCCGACGGCGCCACGCTGCTGACCGAGGTAGGCGGCGATCCCTACAGCTTCTACGGCTATAAAGTGAATAGCGAAGGCGGTACCTCTGTCTATTCGACCGTGGTGGAAGCCAAGGAAGCCGCAATGAAAAACCGCAACGGTGTGGCCTTCGAAGCCGGTGACATCCGTTACGTGGACAGCAACGGCGATCATGTCATCGACGATCAGGACCGTTTCGTCCTCGGTTCGGCCACGCCCGATTTCTACGGCAGCCTGTTCAACCGTTTCCAGTACAAAGGTCTGGCCCTGGATTTCAACTTCATCTATTCGGTCGGCAACGAGGCTTACAACGCTGTCCGCCGCATCACGGAATCGTCGTATGATTTCTCCAACCAGAGCACTGCCGTCAACCGCCGATGGGCTATCGACGGCCAGTTGACCGATATGCCCCGTGCGAACTACAACGATTTGGTCGGCAACAACGATTTCAGCGAGCGCTGGATCGAAGACGCCTCTTATCTCAAACTGCGCGATGTGACCTTGAGTTACACCTTCGACCGTCCTTTCCTCAACTTCTTCCAGGGGGGAACCATCTATCTGAGCGGTCAGAACTTGTTGTGCTTCACTCATTATCTGGGCGGAGATCCGGAATTCTCCTATTCCGAGAATCCTATGATGCAAGGTGTGGATTACGCCAAGGTGCCGTTGCCCAAGACGCTTAAGTTCGGTGTCAACCTCAAATTCTAATGTATGACCAAGCAATTTATAATTATCGAGTTATGAAAACGGATTCCCTATTCCATATTCTGGCCGTCTTGGCCTGCCTCGTCTCTTTCTCGGCTTGCTCGGACTTTTTTGATCCCCAGACGGACGACGTTCTTTCGTCGGACGATTATATTTCCTCACAAACAGAGGTTTATACGGGTTATATCGGTATCATCACCAAACTGCAGGCTGTCGGTGACAAGGCCATTTTTCTGACCGACACCCGTGGAGAGCTGCTGGAACCGACCGAGAATTCCTCGCCGGAACTGATTGCCCTCTACAATTACAACGAAGATCTGGCCGGTAACTCCTATGCCGATCCTTCTGCGTATTACGAAGTGATTATCGCCTGCAACGATTATCTCGACAATATGCGTACTTTCCGTAAGGAAAAACCCGAATTGGTCAATGACGAGCGCTTTGACGCTTTGGAGAGCCTGTCCCTGCGTGTCAAGGTCTGGGCCTATCTGACCATTGCCGAGATTTACGGTCAGGCTGTCTGGTTTGACGACCCCATTGTCCAAATTCAGGATTTGACCGATACCCGGAAATTCCAGTTGATGAACATCGACCAAGTGGTTGACCGCTGCATCGATTTGCTTGACAACGGCGATGAATCCACCGATTTCATCAACGGAAAGTTGGATTTCTCCTGGTACAAGTGGCTGGATCCCGAAACCGCGCTTTCGAGCAGCGATTACCGTTATTGGGATTATATGACGCCTCCTTATGCCGGTCTGATGGCCAAACTCTGTCTTTGGAAAGCGGCCGCCCTTCAGGGAAGCGGCGATTATAACGGAGCCAAGAGCTATTATCAGACCAGTGCCGATCTGTTGCTGGATGCGCTCAACACCGTCATTTCCGATCAGGGTATGAACTATTACTATCTGTCCACCGCCGCTACGCCGGGCAACTATGCCCGTTTCTGGGACAACCCCGAACCCTACGCCCGTGAGGTGGTCTGCGCCATCGTTTATGACTACACGCGCAATCAGACCAACCATCTGTTGTATCATTTCAGCGACGAGTATCCCAACAAGTATCTGCTCCGTCCCAATTTGGATGTCTTCTTTGACCGTTTTGAGAACAATGACTTCAATCCCGGTTTCACCACCGGCAATGAATCGCGCAACACCACGGTCTGCGGCAACCGTTTTACCGACCGTCCGTATCTGGCCAAATACCGTCCGGCTGGCAGTTCCAGACGTATCAACGCCTATCAGGACGACGTTCATATCTATCTGTTCCGCGCTATGGAATATCATTTCATGCTGGCCGAAGCGCTCAACGGACTGGGTCGTTTCGAAGCGGCGGATGCGCTGATCAACGGCGGTATCTCGGTCGATGATTTCCTGACCGACCTTGACGGCGCCATGATTAAGGATGACAACGGATACGGTACGCCGAAGCCCGGTTTCGAGGGTTTCACCAACGACTGGACGAGTACGGCATCCTGGGGCACCCGCAAATATCCGCATCTGGGTATCCGCGGCGGTTTCACGCTCAAAGACCGTCCCTTTGTCATTTCCTATACCTCCGAAGCCTCCAAAATGGCTGGCATGAAGGCCAACGATATGGCTATCCTCGACGAGGCCATGCTTGAATTTGCCGGTGAAGGAAAAACCTATCCGATGTTTATCCGTATGGCAAAACGCTGGGGCAATGGTTCGTATGATGCTTCCATCGTTTCCTCTCGTGTGGCTCCCAAATACGGAGACAAGGCTGAGATGATGATTCCTAAGATAGAATCTGCTATCTTTGTACCCTGGGATTTGAAATTGACAGGAGAATGATGAAAGTGTATAGATTCATGACGATCGTAGTGCTCGCTTTTCTGGCGGGCACTACCCTTATTTCTGCGCAGGAAACCATCCGTCATGAGAATGTGAAGATTTCACGCAAGGAAAAGACGCTCAAGACTCAATGGGCCGGTCGCCGACTCGGTATTTTGGGCGATTCCATGACCGACAAGCGTACATTAGGACCTGAAACCAGACTTTGGTGGGAATATCTGACCGATTTGCTGGGCTTGGAAGCTACCTATGTGTATGGCATCAGCGGTCATCAGTGGAATCAGATTTATGTGCAGGCGCAGAAACTCAAAGCCGAGCATCCTGATGTCGATGCGATTCTGATTTTCGCCGGCACCAACGACTACAACGCCGGTATTCCTGTGGGGGATTTTTTCACGGAAGAAACGCTGGAAGTGGAGGTCAAAGGTCCGATGATTGCAACCCGTCAGCACCGTCAGCCGGTATGCGCCGATTCAACTTTCTGCGGAAGACTCAATCAGGCGATGCGTTATCTGAAAACGGAGTTCCCCGACATTCAAATCGTTGTGATGACGCCCATCCATCGAGGCTATGCCAAGTTCAATGAGAAAAACGTCCAACCGGATGAGTATTATTGTAATGCCCAGGGATTGTTCCTGGAGGATTATGTGAGCATTATGCTGCAAGCCGCGGCCTATTGGTCCATACCCGTGATCAATCTGTATGCATCCAGCGGCATCGTTCCCGTTTTGCCTTCCAACGATTTGTATATCGCCAAGCCGGCGAATGACCGCCTCCATCCGAGTACGGAAGGGCAGTACCGCATCGCCAAGTTCCTGCAGTATCAGTTGCCGACTTTGCCGGTGCGATTCCATTGATGTATGGTCGGAAAAGAGAAGCGTAGTTCTTCGGAGGAAGTCTCATCGTATCGCAGCATTTTCAAGGCTACTTCGGTGTTCGGTGGAGTCCAGATATGGAAAATCCTCATTGAGATTGTCCGTCAGAAAATCATCGCCGTACTGCTCGGAAGGTCGGGCGTGGGCTTGATAGGACTGTATAATTCCGCCTTGCAGCTGGTTCAGAGCGTGACATCGATGGGCCTTTCGACCAGTGCGGTCAAGGATGTGGCGGAGGCTGCCGCTTCGGGGGATGAGACGCGTGTCCGGCGTAAAGTGTCCGTTCTGCGGAAACTGGTCTGGATGACGGGCTTTTTGGGCTTGGTGGCGGTGCTGCTTCTCTCGCCACTGCTCAGCCGCACTACTTTCGGCAATTACGACTACGCGCTGCCTTTCGCCATCCTCTCGTTGACCTTGCTGTTGCAGCAATTGTCGGCGGGTCAGACGGTGGTGCTTCAAGGTCTGCGTAAAATCCGTTTTTTGGCCAATGCGGGCGTGTTCGGTTCGCTTTTCGGACTGCTGGTATCCCTTCCCTTTTATTATTTCTTCGGCATCAAAGGCATCGTCCCGACCTTGATTCTGAACGCCTTGGCCATGCTGCTGATTTCGTGGTACTACACCTCGAAGGTGGCTTTGCCCAAGGCGGAGGTTTCTGTGCGTGAAAGCCTGCTGGAGGGCCGCGAGATGCTCCGTATGAAGTCGGATCGTAGCCATGT
>JAZRWU010000184.1:0-1732 GCA_045599885.1 Bacteroidales bacterium
ACATAGCCCGCTATGCTCCCTCGCTCACAAAGCCAATCTGCTCAAAATAATTCCGGAAATGTCGCTTCGAGGAACAGAAATGCTTTTTGAATATAATAAATAAGTCGGAGGCCAAGCGGTCTTAGGAAGACAACTGTGGTACCCAACTCCTTGGCTCACAGAACGACATGGCTACGATCCGACTTACATAGCCCGCTATGCTCCCTCGCTCACAAAGCCAATCTGCTCAAAATAATTCCGGAAATGTCGCTTCGAGGAACAGAAATGCTTTTTGAATATAATAAATCCCTAAATCGTCGCAATTTGGGGGCGTTCTGGAATGACTTCGGGTTGACTCTTCGGTCACATAGCCCGCTATGCTCCCTCGCTCACAAAGCCAATCTGCTCAAAATAATTCCGGAAATGTCGCTTCTTGGGGCGTTTTTTTGAAAAATCAGTAACGGATGCTTGCCCGCTGCATCTATGAGAGAAGTAGAACCGATTATATGAAACACCTCTATTTCCTGCTGCCGCTGCTTTGTCTGGCTTTTTCGTCCTGCGGGCCTTTTCCGCCCTTCCGCGTAGAACCTCTCTATTTCCCGATGACGGTGGATTCGGTCGCGCAAATCAGCCGGATTCCTCAGGAGGGCGGTCCTGTCCGCATTTTTTATCATTTCGGTCCGGAAACCCGTTTTGAGCCGGCGACCATATTTCAGAATTACCGTATTCGGGCGATGGCCGATGGGGAATTCTTTTCCAGTTTCCAGAACACGACTTGGAGAGATACGATAGTGGTGGCGGTGCCGATGAACGATACGTATTCGGAGCGTCAAATCGGCGTGGAGATTTCACTCTACGACCATACCAACGAAATCTGGGGCGAATGGTCGGAAATATTTTCAGCAGTACAGGACGCATTGCCAGCCCATCAGCCACAGCGCCTCAAAGACATCGGAAAGCGGGACATCATCGCCACTTTCAACGGGCAATCCATCACCATCGAAACGGTGGATACGCCTTCCGCTCTGGCATTCAAGGCATTGCTGACACTTGGTGATTTGAGCATTCCGGTCTGGGTGGCCAACAATCTCATCACTACAAAGCGTTCTGAACGGCTCTACAACCATATTCCCTTGAATCCGGAAGAAATCAATGCGCACGAAGTCGGTGAGGTCTTTTATTCGGACGGAATGCTTTGGCTCCTCAACGAAAACGTCAAAAAAGCTAGTGGCAGCATTATCCGCATCGGCCACATCCGGAAAAATGACCTTCAGACCTTCAACCGATTCTGTTACGAGGGGCACGATGACCAAATCATGACGTTCTCGCTATCGGAGTACAGACACGACAAAACCGAATAAAGGACTTCTTATTCCACCAAGAATGCTCCTTATTCCGCAATAAAAGCTTCCAATTCGTCGGGATGGTAGGGAATACGCTCCTTACCGAGGACCCGGCAGCCGTTTTCGGTAATCAGCAGGTCGTCTTCGATGCGGATACCTCCGAAATCGCGGTAACTCTCCAGCATATCGTAGTTGATGAACTGGCTGTGCCGCTTTTCGGATTTCCAAAGCTCAATCAGCGCGGGAATGAAATAAATGCCCGGTTCGTCGGTGAGAACCCAGCCTTTTTGGATACGCCTGCCGCAACGCAGGCAATCCGTGCCGAATTGCGTGGAAGGACGTACTTCGTCATCGAATCCCACATAGATCTGGCCCAGATTCTCCATATCGTGCACGTCCATACCCATCAT
>JAZRWU010000185.1:0-35718 GCA_045599885.1 Bacteroidales bacterium
GATCGGTATCCCAACCATTCTGATAGTCACCACGGTTGGCATCAATGCTGCCCAACATGCCGTTGTCGACCGCTACTGCCAATTCGTGTTCGAAAGTATGACCGGCGAGAGTGGCGTGGTTGACTTCGATATTGACCTTGAAGTCCTTATCGAGATTGTGGGCTTTGAGAAATCCGATAACCGTTTCAGTGTCCACGTCATATTGATGTTTGGTGGGCTCCATAGGCTTGGGTTCGACAAGGAAAGTGCCTTTGAAACCTTTTGCGCGCGCATAATCACGGGCTTTGGTCAACATCATGGCCAAATGCTCTTTTTCGCGTTTCTGGTCGGTATTGAGAAGGCTCATGTAACCTTCACGTCCACCCCAGAACACGTAGTTGGAACCACCCAGTTCGATGGTGGCATCAATGGCGTTCTTGATTTGGACAGCGGCTCGGGCCACCACATTGAAATCAGGATTGGTGGCAGCGCCGTTCATATAGCGTTTATGACCGAAAACATTGGCTGTGCCCCAAAGAAGTTTGATGCCCGTTTCAGCTTGTTTCTGCTTCAGATACGCGACAATCTGTTTGAGGTTGGCTTCATATTCTTCAATCGTAGCGGCTTCTTGAACCAGATCCACATCGTGGAAACAGTAGTATTCAATACCGAGTTTCTGCATGATTTCAAATCCTGCGTCAACTTTGTCTTTTGCGGCTTGAATCGGACATTCAGCGGCATTCCAGGGGAAAGTCTTGGTGCCAGGTCCGAATTGGTCGCTGCCTTCAGCGCAAAGGGTGTGCCACCATGCCATGGCGAATTTGAGCCAGTCTTTCATTTTTTTGCCCATTATGACTTTTTCTGCGTCATAATAACGGTAGGCAAGCGGGTTTTTACTTTCGGTACCCTCAAATTTGATTTTTCCGATTTCGGGGAAGAATTCTTTTGCCATAAATAAGATATTAAAAAGGTTTACAAATAACTTTTCCAACGCAAATATGCTTCCTGATAGGCGTTTTGGTTGACGACATCCGGGAAGATCTCATCCACTTTCTTCAGAGAGCTGAAAGCCTCCTGAGGATTCTTGTATATTCCGGCACCAAGACCAGCACCTCTGGCGGCTCCGATAGAACCATCAGTGTCGTACAATTCAATGCAGGCTCCGGTAAGACCGGCCAGAGTATCACGGAAAATGGGACTCAGGAACATATTGGCTTTTCCTGCGCGAATCAGCTTGGTTTCAATTCCCATGTTGTTCATCACTTCCATTCCGTAAGCGAAAGCAAAGACAACTCCCTCCTGAACGGCTCTCAACAAATGAGCTTGTCCATGGCGGTTGAATTGAAGTCCATGAATGCAGCTGGCGAAGTCTTTATTCGGAAGCATACGTTCACTGCCGTTTCCGAAGGGCAGAATAGACACACCGTCCGAGCCGATTGGAGCTTGAGCGGCTATTTCATTCAAGTCGACGTATGACAAAGCGCAAGATGCACTGTTGCGTTTCATCCAGGCATTGAGAATACCGGCTCCGTTGATGCAGAGCAAAACTCCGATGCGTGTCTGTGACTTGTCGTGGTTGACGTGCGCGAAGCAGTTGACCCGGGAAAGAGGATCGTGGTTGGTATTTCCGTTCACACCATATACCACACCGGAGGTACCTGCCGTAGCAGCAATTTCTCCAGGATTCAACACATTGAGCGATAAAGCATTATTGGGCTGGTCCCCTCCACGGTAGCAGACAGGAGTTCCTTTTTTCAGTCCAAGTTCTCGGGCGGCTTCGGCAGAAAGGCCTCCTTGAACCGAAAATGTGGGTTTGATTTCCGGGATCCACGATGTAGGGAATCCGAAATAATCCATGACGAAATCGGCCGGCCTGTTTTCGGAAAAATCCCATAAGATGCCTTCCGACAAACCGGAAGCGGTGGTAAAACATTCTCCTGTCAGTCTTAAAGCGATGTAGTCGCCGGGAAGCATCATTTTGTCAACCTTATCGAAAATCTCAGGCTCATTTTCTTTCACCCAAGCCAATTTCGAGGCGGTGAAATTACCGGGAGAATTGAGCAGGTGGGAAAGGCATTTTTCCTGACCGATTTCCTGAAAAGCTTTGTCTCCATAAGAAACGGCCCGTGAGTCGCACCAGATAATGGCAGGACGAAGCAGTTGCCGATTTTTGTCCACCAGCACCAATCCGTGCATCTGATATGAAATGCCGATACCGGCGATATCCGCAGCGTCAATTTTTGAAGTGGCCAAAACAGACTGGGTGGCGGCTTTCAGATTCTCCCACCACATATCGGGTTCCTGCTCCGCCCATCCGACTTGTTGGGCAATGATGGTCATTTCTTTCTTGGGGAAGAAATCAGTAGCGACGCAAGTCCCGTTTTCGGCATGGATCAAAGAGGCTTTGACAGAAGAACTGCCGATATCATATCCTAATAAATACATAAGATTCCAGATTAGAGATTATTGAATTTTATGAGAACCTTTTCCTATGCGGACATCGTAAATTTTCGGAGCTTTGCGGAACTGTTCTTTATAACGTCCGATGGCTTCCTCGATGAAGGCATCGTAGAGAGATTCTTCCAAAAGGTTGATGGTGCATCCGCCAAAACCTCCACCCATCATCCTGGCTCCGAGGACGCCGCATTTTGCTGCGACTTCCACCAGAAAATCAGATTCTTTGCAACTGACGTTGTACTCGTGGCTGAGGCCTTCGTGAGAGCCGTACATTTTCTGACCGAAAAGGTTGTAGTCTTCTTTCAGCAGCGCTTCGTAGGCATCCATAAGGCGTTTGTTTTCTTGGATTACATACATACAACGGCGGAAAGTACTTTCTTTTAGCGTTTTCTTGAATTCGGTGAGCTGCTCTTCGGTGACGTCGCGCAGTAATTGAACCTCAGGATAAACTTTCTGGATGGTGGCGACACCTTCTTCACATTCTGCGCGTCGGATGTTGTACTCTGAGGCGGCAAGATTGTGTTTCACTTGAGTATCAAGCAAAACGACACGGCAATTCTTCGGATGGAAGGGGACGAGCTCATATTCAAGTGAGCGGCAATCCAGACGGATCAGATGGCCCTCTTCGCCGAAAACGGAAGCAAACTGATCCATAATTCCGCAGCGTACGCCCACCGCATTGTGTTCCGCAGCCTGACCGATTCTGGCCATATCCAGTTTGCTGAGCCCCAATTGGAACATATCGTTGAGGGCAAAAGTGAATGTGCTTTCCAAAGCGGCCGAGGTGGAAAGTCCGGATCCGATGGGAATATCACCGCCAAATACACAGTCGAAACCGCAAATATGCTTTCCGCGGGCGAGGATTTCCGTAATGACTCCGTAGATATACATAGCCCAGCTCTGAGTAGGTCTCTCATCCAAAGCGAATTCATCCGTTTCTTTCAAATCGAAGGAATAAACGCGCACGTTCTGAGAATGGTTGGGGCGTATGGCGGCCGCAATGACTTTGTCAATGGCACCGGGAAAAACGAAACCACCGTTATAATCTGTGTGCTCACCGATAAGGTTGACGCGTCCGGGAGAAGCATAAATATTATATGGTTCAAATCCGAATCTTTTGTTGAACTGATAGCAGATAGAGGTTAAATCCATAGGGCGAATAATATTTGATCAATTACCAGAGTTTCGAAGGATACACGCCTTCTTGTGACAATTGGGCGAATTTGTCGACTACGGCCTGACGGTCGGCGGCATAAGTCACTCCAAACCATTTGGCCGGTGTGTCGAGGACCTGGCAAGTGGCTTTCTTTTCTTTAATAAGATTGTTGACAACCCAGGGAATGTAAAATTCCGCTTTCGGCTGGTTGAGATTGGCATCCAGAAAAATACGGAAATATTCCTCGGAGTATTTGAAATAATCGGGAGTGAATCCCCACATATTCATGGAAACGGGGGTGTTCTCACCAATGGCGACCAGCTCCTCATTCTCGTCTTTGTATTTGACGAGCCCGTCGGCGTCACGGATGACGTATGTGCGCTCAACGACATCGGTCAGACAATTGTCTGCGTCTTTGACACATACGCCTCTGGCAACGGAACCGCTTTCGGAGAGTGTGTTGCCGACCCGGTATCCTACCATACAGTATTGACCTTCCGTCCCTTCCATTTTCTGAAGCTGCCCGGCCAATACCTGAAAACTCTCTCTTCCGTAAAAATCATCCGCATTGATGACGGCAAAAGGCTCGTTGATGACATCTTTCCCCATCAGTACCGCATGATTGGTGCCCCAGGGTTTTGTGCGTTCCTCCGGACAGACAAATCCTTCGGGAAGGTAGGTGAGTTCTTGAAAAACGATTTCAACAGGTAGTATGTTCTCGTATTTTGATGCGATTTTCTGACGGAAATCTTCTTCAAATGTATGGCGGATCACAAAAACGACTTTTCCAAATCCGGCTTGGGCGGCATCATAGATAGAATAATCCATAATGGTCTCTCCGTTGGGTCCAAGTCCGTCGAGTTGTTTGAGACCGCCATAGCGGCTGCCCATTCCCGCAGCTAATACAAACAGAGTTGGTTTCATAAGGATAGTTTTTAACGTGCTTACAAAAGTAATCAAATAATTGTACCTTTGCCTGCAAAATAAATAGATTACAATGAAAAAATGTATTCCCTTTCTGATGGGATTGTTATCAATTTTTACGACTATGCAAGCGAAAGAGAAACAGACGATGGTGCTGATTGAAACCTCAATGGGTGACATTAAAATTTGTTTATACAACGAAACTCCCGCCCATCGGGATAATTTCATCAATCTGGTGGAATCCGGTTATTATGAGGATTTGCTGTTCCATCGTGTCATCAAGGATTTCATGATTCAGGGCGGTGATCCCGAATCGCGCAATGCCCCTGCTTCGAAGCATCTAGGTGCCGGAGGTCCTGATTATACGATTCCAGCCGAATTCGTTTATCCTCAGTATTTTCACAAACGTGGCGCTTTGTCGGCAGCCCGTCAGGCCGATCAGGTCAATCCGCAGAAAGCCTCTTCCGGTTCGCAATTTTACATCGTATGGGGACAGGTCTATTCGGAATTGCAGTTGAAGCAGATGGAAGACCAAAAGCTTTCCCAGCAGAAGAATGCCTATTTCCAGAAATTGGCGATGGAGCGTGAGGATATTATCCGTCAGATGTATATGTCTCAAGATCAAGCCGGTCTTCAAAGGATGCAGGATCAGCTGGCTGCTATGACCGAAGAATATTTCAAAGACAAACCCTCAGCCGCTTTTACCGAGGAGCAGCGGAAAGCCTATACGACCGTGGGCGGCACTCCTTTTCTCGACGGAGAATATACCGTGTTCGGAGAAGTGGTCGAAGGATTGGATGTTGTCGAAAAAATCCAGAATGTCAGAACATCCTCTACCGACCGTCCGTTGTCTGATATATCAATGAAGATGCGGATTGTCCAGGAATAGCTTTTGCGGCATGAAAATCAATCGTCACGTCTGCTCCAACGGTTTGCGACTTTTGCATTATGAGGAGCCGAACACTCAGGTGTCAACGGTGAATCTGATGTATGATGTGGGTTCCAAGGATGAGCATCCGGATCATACAGGATTCGCTCATTTGTTTGAGCATCTGATGTTTTCGGGTTCTGAAAACGCTCCTGACTTTGATTCTGTTGTGCAGGACGCTTCCGGCGAGAATAATGCCTGGACCAGCCCGGACGTGACCAATTATTTCATCACGCTGCCTACCCATAATATTGAGACGGCCTTGTTTTTGGAAAGCGACCGGATGATGGCGTTGAACATCCATCAACGAAGCCTTGATGTCCAGAAGCAGGTGGTCCTTGAGGAATTCAAGCAACGCTACCTGAATCAACCTTATGGAGATGCCAGTCTGATATTGAGGCCTTTGGCTTATAATGACCATCCCTATTCCTGGCCGACGATAGGAAAATCGGTGGAGCATATCAGGCAGTTTGAATTGAACGATGTCCGTTCGTTTTATGAGCGGTATTACGCACCGAACAATGCTGTGTTGGCTATTTGTGGCAATCTTCCTTTTGAAAAAGCAGTTGATCTGGTGGAGAAATGGTTTGGTGATATTCCGTCGAGAGCGTGTCCGGTCAGAAATATCAAACAAGTCAGGCATCCTTGGAATCATCGTGGCGAAAACGGTCTGGAAGCCGACCATCGGTCTGTTTCGGTGAATCGTGAAGTGCCCGTGGATGCTTTGTACAAACAATGGTTCGCTCCATCTGCCACAGAGGAAGGCTATGTGATTTGCGATTTGCTGACGGATGTGCTGGATGGAGGCCGCTCTTCGCGTTTCAACCGTAATCTGATAAAAGGGCGTCATATTTTCAACTCTCTTGATATTTATGTCGGAGGCGAGGGGGAAGTATCGGCCGGAAGCATTCAGTTCTGCGGCAAACCGGCTCAGGGAGTCTCACTTGAGGAAGCGGAGGAAGCTCTGCAGCAGGAACTTGAACGATTGTGGCAAGAGTCTGTTGCGCCAGATGAATTGCGGAAAGTCAAAAACAAATACGAATCGGCTTTCCTTTTCAAAAACACGAATTGCCAGCATATCGCTTCGCAATTATGTTGGTATGAGATATTGGGTACGGCGGAAAACTATCTCCGTGACTATGAGATGATGGATGCGGTGACGGAAACCGATTTGCAGTCCATGGCCCACGATATTTTTCAGGAAGACAATAGCGTGACTTTGTATTATAGGGCAGGATAATGGCTGTGGTGTCTGGAGTCAGAATCTCAAAAAGGCACCGACATGAATACGGTTCATCAACCTTGATGATCCGACTTCAAGATTAACGCCCCATCGGTTGATGAGATAGCGGAAACCTGCGAAGGCGCCCACGCTGGCGCAAAGCCGGTAGTCGGGTTGATGCTCATTGATGGCCATTCCCTCACAGTGAAAATCGTAGATATGGTAATTGAATCCGACACCTGCCATAGGACCGGCATAGATATGAAAACGGTTGTTGGAGCCAAAAACCAGATTGTATGCCATACGCGGCTGAAAGATGCAGTAATTGTCGCTTTCCCGCTGGGCGTAATTAAAGTAATACGATTCGTCAGACTGTCCGGCATAATTCAATGCGAATCCCAGAGAGAAAAAATCATCCGAAAAGGGCCTGAAAGAATAAAAATTGTCCAATCCAAAGTCACAGGCGAGACTTGCTCCGAAAGATTCCCACGCGCTGGCACGTAAGGCGATGTATGTGGACGGTGTGGCACTCAAACCTTTTTGTATAGGAATGAGGCAGAAAGCAATCGCGCAAACGAGTCTGACAAATCCGGTTTTCATATTATGGCTTCTGTCAAGTAGCCCCGAGGGGAATCGAACCCCTATCTATTCTTTAGGAGAGAATTGTTCTATCCATTGAACTACAAGGCCTTGATATGGGAGGACCCTATCGGTTTTCTGTTTGCAAAAATAATGTTTTTATTAAGAAACTGTGTCATTCTCCAAAACATTCCTGAAGGATATCCAAGGATTTAATCGTGGGGAAATCGGACAGATGCAGTCTATAATATTCTATTAGATAGTGGAGTAGCTCAACACGCTTCGTATGCTCCAACGGAAGCCCATTCATACGGTGGAAATCAGTATGCAGAAGATTGGCCAAAAGCTGTGAATCGTCGGCGGGAATCCAAGTATGGTGAGAGGGAGGCGTGGGTGTGAATTCGCCGGCCAGCATATCGAAGTACCAATGAGGCTGATAACTGGAAATATTTGGATAAAAACCGAGGAAAAGAGACAATTTGCACAAAAAAACCAAATGGAAGTTGGCAGTCCCTTTGTCGGACAAATCCAATATTTGTATGGACTGAAGCAGAAAATCAAATAATCTGCCGTCATCCTCCGCTTCATTGAGAACCCGGTACAGGATTTCCGCAATGAAAAATGAAATCCCGTTTTTGACAGGGTCAAATGGAATACCTGAAAATGAATATAATAAGTGAGTCTCTTTCAGGCGTTGCAATTCTCTACTCCCTTTGTGATCCCCTTCATACTCAATGATGGACAATGGCTGGAGTGATGCCTGACTGACTGTATTGTTTTTTTTCTTGTGGTTGGAAGTCAGATATGAAATGCGTCCATACTCTTTGCTGTACAGACAGACAATGCTGTCGGTATCATTATAGCGAAGTTTATGAAGTACAATAGCCTGACTTTTTACAAGCATACGGAATGGTGATGTCAGAAAGAGATTCTTGCTCCGGCCACAACGGTGATTCCGTTGACAGAATAGTCATTCCAGATTTCGTAATGTCTGTCGAGCAGATTGTTGCCTTGGATGAAGACTCCATATTTCGGCAAAATCTGATACGAGACCTCTGCTCCAAGATCACATATATCTTTCATGCGTGAGAATGGATTTCCGCTTGTGAAAGCATATCGTGTTCCTGCCCAATGAAAAAGAACGGCCGCATGCAGTTTATCCAAGGGCCGGCTGTCGATTCGGGCATCCCATTCAAATTTCGGAAGATTCCAGACGCGCTTGTCATTGAACAACGGAGTCTGATTTGAGTAAGCGTTATACTGGAACTGGCTGGTGAACATAATCATCTCTTTCCATTGAGCATGACAGTTGAATCCCAAGAAGAAATGACGGATATTGGCATATTCCACAGAAAAATAGGGGATGGCTGCGAAATAATTCCCGTCGGGCAATACGTTCAGCCGTTCATTGTAAAACATTCCGAAATCTTTGATAGCACGATATCCGATCAGAGGGCGGATGCTGAAATATTCCCATGGATGGTAATTGGCCGATACCTGGAATGAGAAAGGTGAATATTGAGGCCGGAGACTTTTATAGGCCGGATTGATGTAAAGATTCTGTTCAAATCCCTCGCGATAGGCGAACGCATTCTCACCGCCGTCAATGTCAACGGTCAGATCGAGGTCGCTGCGTAATAATCTGTTTGCCGAAAAACTGGGGGAGATACGCAGGGGAGAATCTTTCCAACTCAAATCTGATAGATGGAAACCGCCGGTAAACCGCCAAGCGTTCCAGAAAAAGACAGCTTTTGGCGTAATTTCAAACCAGAAGGAAGATTGACTGTCGTCTGGAAATTGTTGGAAAAAACTGCGTATCTGCCCATCGACCCGTACAGAAAGACGTTTGTTGATAGGATGCGAGAAGAATGCTTTTGCGTCAATTTCCGATTCTGCGGAGCTGTTGGAGTTTTCAGAAATAAAAGGATTGTGGTGAAGAAGGAAATAATGTCCGTCAATCGAGGCCCCCAACTGATACGGCTTTTCCCATGGTTTGGATTGGAGTCCAACGTGCGCGGCGGTGTGCGAAGACCATTGCGCCGGGATTTCAACAGACGGGACAAGAGTCGGGAGCTCTCCGCCGTAATAGTGCCAATTGTGGAACGATTCGGAAAGAGCAGCATCAAATCTGAACTTGTCCATCTGCCACAAATAATGGAGACCCAATTTGTTGTCACTGTCCCATAAAAGGGCGTCTCCGGGTTTGTCTTCCGATCTGTGGGAGAGGTTCAAATCAAGATAATGCTTTTCGGAGTCCTGCAGGAGGTTGATTTGTCCGTCTCCAACGAAATGGAAATGATTGCCGCCGCCGATGCGGAAATAACCTGTCTGGTCTTGTGCGGAATGGTAATATTCAGGTTGGGCCACCCCATATTGATCGCGGCTTTTCTCGGAGGCGATGGGCGAGCTCTCCGTGAGGAAGGATATTTCCGCACGGTTGAAAACGAGTGGCTCCGTCGTCGGCATCTGATATATTTTTCCTGCGTCTCCCACACTTGGATTATAATCTTTCTCCAAAAGCAGATCTCTTTGAATCGTATTTTCCTGAGCGGAAGCGGTTCCGACAATGGCTATCAGCATCGTGGTGCCAAGCAGAAGAATCTTGCCTGAAAGTTTGACCATTTTCATAAGGCTTATTGATTGTTGCGGGAATTGATCACGGCGAGCCGCTCCTCAATCATTCCGTTGATATCGTCATTTTCCTGATAATTGTTGCGGAGGCTGAGGAGATATTGTCTTGCCTGAAAATCTTCTCCCTTCTTTAAGTATATATCCGACAGCAGAATAAAGCATCGTGCCATCCAATAGGTATGCGAGGTGCCTTCCTGCAGGAATTCCTGGGCTATTTTTTCCGCCTGATCCGTCTTCCCTGTTTGGAAATAGTAATCGGCCAAACGGAAACGGGCCTCGGCGCCATAGGCGGTCTGTGGTTGCGATGCGAGCGACTCCAGTCCTTTTACCGCTTCAGAACCTCTGTTCATCCGCAATAACGACATGCTTTGGTTGTAGGTGGCCTCCCGCTGAAGCTCACTGGAAAGCGTGGCGTTCTTCAGCAGCTCATCCGATACCTGAAGCAATTCGGCATCTTGCTCCAAATAACCATAACACCTCATCATGCCGGTTTGAGCCTTGATCCGTGTATCCTTATTGTCTGCTAAAGAAGCCAAACGCTTATAATAATCGAGGGCGTTTTGATAAAACTTGCGCTCATAATAGTACGAGGACAGCAGCTCAAGTGCTTGTGTGATATTCTGATTGCCGGTGCGTTCAACCACTTTCTCAAGATAAGGAATAGCCTCTTCTTCGTTGTTTTGGCTGAAAAGCAACTGACCGCAATGGTAATTGGCATCCGTGCTGAATTGTCCGGTAGGATATTGTTTCAGATAGTTCTTGAAAGCCTCAACCGCTTGAAGATCTTTGCCATCCATCATCTGCCGTTCAGCTGCGGAGTACAAAAGCGAGTCTTTTTCGTTGGCTTTGATGGAAAACGAAGGACCGAGAGCTTCCACATAATCCACATAATCCTGTACGTTGTTGGTGGCTACATAAATGGTTTTCAAATCGTTAATGGCGGTTTTTGCTTCGCTGCTGCCCGGATATCGGCTGATGATCTGTTGATAGGCATTGATGGCTTTCTGATTGCTGCCCTGATTGTAATAAAGCAAGCCGATTTGCAGTCCGGCTTTTCGGGCCAGATCGCAGTTGGGATATGTATTGAAAAGTTTCTCAAAGCTGTTGATGGCTTTGTTGTTCTGACTCATGGCCACATAGGCGCGTCCCTGTTCATATAGGGCATCGTCATGAAGGTCTGATTCTACGAACCGCGTGTTGAACTGCTCCAGCAAGGAGGCTTTTTGAGCGTATTCCTGTTCAAGCCCTTTGCAAAATGCCTGTTGGAACACGGCATAATCGTTCCCTTCGGGCGACATCAAGTCACATTTTTTGTAGTTCTGAACGGCCTTGGCGTAGTCGCGGTTTTGGTAGTAACAGTCACCGATACGGTTGAGCGCGTCTGCATAGGTGGGGTCTGAGGTATTGGTGTTCAGTTTGATGTATTTCTCGAAAGCATTCAGGGCCCCGCTGTAATCTTTCAAATTGAAATCACAATAACCGAGATTATAATGGGCGAAAGGGTAAGCCTTTAATTTTGAAGAACCGTTGGAACGGATGAATTTGGAGAAATCCAGTCTGGCGGCTTCGGGCTGATCAAGACGGAAATAAGATTCTCCCCGCCAGAAATAGGCTTCTGCTGCGGATTTTTTGATTTTCTCCGATTGTGTGATGGATTTATCAAATTGGGAAACGGCACTTTTGTATTCTCCATTGTTGAATTGATTCACACCTAGCAGGAACAGCAGTTTGGCCCTTGTCTCCAGCAAAGTCTGACTGGGCTTTTCAATTTTGTCGATAAATGCGATGGCTGCGCTGTAATTGTTGGAACTGAGAAAGGCATCGGCCAAATAGCTGTATATCTGATTGGAATACCGGCTGTTGGGAAATTCTTCCAAAATTCTCTCAAAGGCATGAACTTGCTCATCAAAAGGAGAGATAGAGCTTTTATAACACATCAAAGCGAAATTGAACAGGGCGTTTTCTTTGGTGTCCGGATCGTAATTGTCCAAAGAGGATCTTTCAAAACTCATTCTCGCCATATTGTCATTACCGGAATTCAGATAGCAGATACCGAGATGGTAAATGGCATTCTGCGAAACGGCATCTTCGCCGGCGGTGGCTTTGGAGAAGTAACTGATGGCCTGAGTGTAATTCTCTTCCATAAAATACAGCATACCTATCCGATAGGCATCCGGACGCGACAATTCCGGTTGAAACGACAGGTATTTCTGATATAATGCCTTCGCTTCCGGATAATTCTTTTTCTCAAAATCAGCGGCCGCGGTCAGTCTGTATAATTCTTTGCGGTCGGCGTCCTCACGCTCCATCAATTCATCCGCAAGTTGCAATACCTGATCGTATTCTCCTGTTTCAAGAAGAATCTGAAGCAGATGGTAGGGGACGACTGACTGATACTGTTCAACGGAAGCCAAATCTGAAAAAAGCTCTTTCGCCTGTCCGTATTGCTGAGTCTGTTGAGCGATACAAGCGGAATAATATGTCGCGGCAGTCTTGTATGGACTGTCCTTTTTCAATATTTCGAACAATGGAGCGGCTGTTTGGAGATCTCCGGTCTGCAAATGAGATGTGGCTGAGGCGAATATATAGTCGTAATACTCTTCTGTCGTGAGATTCTCTGTCTTGCAATCCTTGAGGAATGAGAGAGCATCTTCATATTCTCCCGCATCCATTGCGCAGTTGGCCAGCCAGCAATTGACTTTGGAAGAATAGATGGAAGTGGGATATTGATGGGAAAAATCCCGTAAAAGATTGCCGGCTTCCATCTGTTTGAGATAATAGGCCGAAGCCGCCGACAGGAATCGGGCGGTCTCCAGATCGGCCCCGTTCAAGTGAGTGTTTTGGGAAAGAAGATCATTGACCGTGTGACGGGCAGCGGCATATTCACCATTTTGGTATTGAGTCTCCGCCAAAGCAAGAAGATTTTTCTTTTGGTCTTTTGAGTTGTTGCTTTGTGCCGGTACCATCGTCGCACAAAACAGAAAAGCCAGTATGAATATTTTTTTCATAAACATCATAAAAGTCAGCAAGGGAAAGCTTATAATCCAAACAACAAAGGTATAATTTTAAGTAGCTCCTAAAAAACAACTTGGTAAACTTTTTGAATCTTTTTGGTCTATATTCCTGTCATCGGTCGTTTAGCCCGCTATTCCACGCAAAACGATAGACAAAACCGTTCTCAAAAACAGCTCTCAAAAAATCTCGAAACAAATTTAAACAGCTTCTAAATCAAGAAGAGAGGCTTGCGCCTCTCTTCTCTAAAAGCAGGCCGCCTCCCGGGAGCCTTACTTCTTTAACCTTAAATCTAATACCATGAAAAACACGTTGCAAATATATGCATAGTATTTTCATAATACAAATATTTTATCCGAAAAAAATCAATAATTATGATTCCAATAGGCGCCAAATCGGCTCATCCTTTGGGAAATCAGCAACAATATCAATCACTTGCTTGCTGACGGGATGCGTGAAAAAAACTCGTCTGGAATGCAGGGAAATGCCTCCATTGGGGTTTGAGCGCGGGAATCCGTATTTCAGATCGCCCTTGATGGGGCAACCCATCGCAGCCAGCTGACAGCGTATCTGATGGTGCCGTCCGGTTTTGAGATCAATTTCCAAAAGAGTGTACCGGTCGCTTTTCCCTACCACTTTATAGTCCAGAATGGCTTTTTTGGAATTGGGTTTCTCTTTGTCGAATGCGAAAGATTTGTTCAACTTCTCATTCCGGACGATGTACTGCTCCAGCCGACCTTCGTTTTGGGGAGGGAAGCCGGAGACAATCGCCAGATAGGTTTTGTGAATTTCATTGTTGCGGAACATCTCATTGAGCCTTGTCAGGGCTTTGCTGGTCTTCGCGAAAATCACGCAACCCGATACAGGCCTGTCGAGACGGTGTGTTACGCCGAGAAAGACATTGCCTGGTTTATTGTATTTTTCTTTCAGCCAGCGTTTCAGTGTCTCTTCCAACGGCTCATCCCCGGTTTTATCGCCTTGAACAATCTCCGAATTGGTTTTGTTGACGATAATGATGTGATTGTCCTCGTACAGAATAGTCATAGGCGTTCGTTTTCAAACGAGATGTCCATATATGAAAAAAAAGACCGTATCCAAAGATACAGTCTGACACTCCAGCGTATAGGAATGTAAGTCAGGCAAGGCTGTTAACCAACTTAGCCAGACTCGATTTCAGATTGGCGGCTTTATTCTTGTGAATAATGCCTTTCTTTGCCAAGCGATCCAACATCGAACTGACCTTCGGCAGAGCAGCTTCAGCTTCGGCCTTATCCGTCATGGCGCGCAAGTCGCGGATAGCGTTACGGCAAGTCTTGGCATAATAACGGTTGCTCAAACGTCTGGTCTGTGTCTGACGAATTCTCTTGATGGATGATTTGTGGTTTGCCATTTCTCAATGCGTTAAAGTTTGTAGTCCATAGCAGAATCGAACTGCTCTCTCAAGAATGAAAATCTTGCGTCCTAACCGATAGACTAATGGACCGGCCTGTGCATCCAAGAACCACCCTTTGGCGGGCTTTTTTGCGGCTGCAAAGATATATAAAAAAACAAACGTGCAAAAGTTTTTCTATAAAAAAACGGTATTATTCGCTATTTCTTTGATTCTCAGAAATGGTAGGTTTAAGATAAGAATGGTACAAATCCATATCTGACAATATTTCAATGGCTTTCTTGGTGTATTCGTCGTCTTTCAGGCTTTGTTGGATCTCTCCTTTCTGATAATAATACCTGAGAACGATTTCCTGAGCAAGCATCGGTTCAATCTCTTTACGGAAATATTGAAGGTCGTATTCCAGATTTTTGTCAAGTTTCCGCTCCAGGTTATCCAGTTCTTTTTGGACGTTTTTGTAATATCCTTCGAGTTTCAGAGCGGATTTCAGTTCGTTGATTTTCTGTTTGCTCAATTTGTCATATTCAACACCGGTATTCACGACGTATTGACAGAAATCGTTGTATTCTCCGTCGCTGAGGGCGAACGATTCAATAGGTGCGATTTTGGGGTGCTTGCGGAAATAGGCATTGGCATAGTCGAAAAAGTAAGTGCCCGTTGCCAGTTTATAAGTCAGATTTGAAAAGGTTGAGTCTGTAATAAGCACATCGGGCCGGATACCGCCTCCATCGCGCACTTCTCTTCCAGCCCGGGTATGGAATACGGTTGTGAGGCTGTCGGGAATGCGTCCGACGCTTCCGTCTTCATTCCTGTTGGAATAGTCGATAGCCTGGATGCACCGTCCGGAGGGAATGTAGTATTTGGCGGTGGTGACTTTGACGATGCCGTCATATGGAAGTTCCAGCGTCCTTTGAACCAGGCCTTTGCCAAAAGTGCGTCCGCCAAGGATCACGGCCCGGTCAAGATCCTGCATGGCGCCCGAGACGATTTCAGAGGCAGAGGCGGATAGGCTGTTGGTGATGATGACCAGAGGCATTTCGCTGTCAAGGGCAGGTTTGCTGGTTTTATAGACTTCGTTCAATTTGTTGTTGCGGCTGCGGGTGGAGACAATGGTCTCGCCTTTCCCGACAAAGTAATTGCAGATATTGACGGCTTCGGTCAAAAGTCCGCCTCCATTGTTGCGGAGATCCAGAATCATTCTTTCCGCTCCCTGCTCTTTAAGACTTTTGAGAGCGCGTCCCACTTCAGCTGCCGACTTGTCGGTGAAGCTGCTGAGGAAAATATAGCCTATTTTCGGAGCAATCATCCCAAAATATTGGACCTGATCAATTTGGATGAGTTCTCTGACAATGCTTTTTTTGAAAGGTTTTTTCACGCCTTCCCGCGAAATCAGCAGCGCGACCTCTGTCCCGGGTTGACCGCGCAGAAGATCACTTGCGTAGGAAGTTTCTTTCCCTTCCAGTTTATTGCCGTCAATTTCCAGAATCTCATCTCCGAAAAGAAGTCCTGCCTTATATGCCGGCATGTTCTCGTATGGCTCATTGATATATATATGTCCATTACGCGATGCGATTACCGCACCGATGCCGCCGTATTCTCCCGTGGTCATAAACTTCAGGTCTCCCAACTCATCAGAGGGAATGTATTCTGTGTAGGGATCATAGGACGACAGCATCCCGTCAACCGCATCTTTGAACACATCGTCAATATCGACACTATCGACGTAATAGGTGTCCAATTCGCGAAACAGCGAGTGGAGTATGTCAAAATTCTTGCTGATTTTGAAATAGCGGTTCTCATCGGCGGGTTGCCATGCCGTGGAAACAATCATCAGCAAGCATATCATCGGAAATGAAAGAAGCGTAATCAGGTGTTCTTTGTTGAATTTTTTCATCATATATCAAGAAAAATCAGTTTTTGTCAAATTTTTTCTGCAAAGATATTGCAGAATTCGAAAACGGGCTGTACCTTTGCATCGCTTTTTGAAAAACAAAAGTTAAATCTTCTTCAGTAGCTCAGTTGGTTAGAGCACCTGACTGTTAATCAGGGGGTCGTAGGTTCAAGTCCTACCTGAAGAGCGATTGGAAATGAAGCACTTGCGATTTTTTCGTAAGTGCTTTTTCTATATATAGCCGGATGTCGGTCCTATCAAAAAAATATCGTGCCCTTGACGGTTTATTTGCGGCTGAGTCTTTTTTGTTTGTCCCCGCCGTTGTAATTTAGTAGCCTGTTCTTCATTATAGGCTATGTATTTATTTTACGCTCCTGATATTATCGAAAACCCGGTTTTGCCCGAGGAAGAAAGTGTCCATTGTGTGCGGGTGTTGCGCCAACGCGTCGGTGATGAGATTTATGTGACTGACGGCAAGGGCTCTCTATATAAGACAAGGATTGTTTCCGATGAGGTGAAACATTGTGTGGTGGAGATTACCGACACTCAGAAGGATGATGAATCCGCTGCGAAGATTTTCATAGCGGTGGCGCCGACCAAGAATATGGACCGTATGGAATGGTTGGTGGAAAAGTTGACGGAAATCGGGGCGGACGGGATTTTTTTCCTCAACTGCCGGTTCTCGGAACGGAGAGTCATCAAGACTGAGCGCCTGAACAAAATCGCAGTCTCGGCGATGAAACAGTCGGAGCGCCATACTTTGCCGCAAATTGGAGAAATAGCTGATTATGATGCATTTCTGAAGATAATCGCGGCTTTGGAAAAGAATTCCGGCAAAACGTGGGGAAAGTTCATCTGTCATTGTTATCCGGAGACTGAAGCCGGTCCCCGCAGTCTGCTGAAAACGGTTGCCGCGCCGGATTGTCCGCAATTGGTGCTGATTGGCCCGGAAGGGGATTTCAGCCTTCAGGAAGTCGAGACTGCGCAGGCTCAAGGCTATGAGGCTGTCAGTTTGGGCGATATGCGGCTCCGTACTGAAACGGCCGCTTTGGTCGCAGCATTGACATTGAAACTGAAAAACATGTAAGATCTTAAATTCAACTTCCAAGTATGGACGAAAATCTGGCATTGGTTCAGAATTATTTGAATCGTACAGGAGAGCATATTTTTCTTACCGGCCGGGCAGGTACCGGAAAAACCACCTTTTTACGCAATTTCAGAGAACAGTCCTGGAAACGGATGGTGGTCCTTGCTCCGACGGGAGTGGCTGCTGTCAATGCCGGTGGAATGACCATTCATTCCTTCTTTCAGATGCCTTTTGGTCCGTACTTGGGAAAATTGTCCAATCACGGTTCCGACAGTTATTTTAAAATCCGCAAAGAACGTATCAAGCTGATCCGCAGTCTCGATTTATTGGTAATTGACGAAATCAGTATGGTCAGGGCAGATCTGTTGGATGCGGTGGACGATATGCTCAGGCATTACCGACGCAGCAATCAGTCTTTTGGCGGACTTCAGCTGCTGATGATAGGAGACGTGCATCAATTGGCGCCGGTGGCCAGGGATGAGGAATGGACTCTTCTCAAAGAAGTGTATGATTCGCCTTATTTTTTCAGCAGCCGGGCTTTGCACAATACCACGTATCGTACTATTTCGCTGACACATGTCTTCCGTCAGACCGACCGGCGTTTTCTGGAATTGCTGAATGCGGTACGTGACAACTGCCTCCATCCGGAGATGCTGGAAAAACTCAACGAACGCTATGTCCCCAACTGCGATTCCGGAAAATATGAGGGCTATATCACACTGACGACGCATAATGCCCAAGCCAACGCTATCAATCAGGGGCGGCTGCAGACTTTGGATTCTCCAGAATTCTGTTATTCTGCTGAGACATCCGGCATCTTCCCCGAGAATTCATATCCCACGTCTAAAGAATTGCTTTTGAAAGAAGGAGCTCAGGTGATGTTCGTCAAGAACGATTCCACGGGCCAGCAGCGGTACTACAATGGCAAATTGGCCACCGTGACGGAAGTGAGCGCGAAAAACATTCAGGTCCGTCTGGAGGGTTCGGGCGATTTGATTGACGTCGGTTTGGAAGAATGGAGCAATACACGTTATGAAATCGATGAGAAAACGGGTGAGATCGTAGAATATACGGAAGGCATTTTCCGTCAGTATCCCTTGAAACTCGCTTGGGCGATAACAGTCCATAAAAGTCAGGGCCTGACATTCGACCGGGTGATTCTGGATATTGCTGAGGCTTTTGCTCATGGACAGGTCTATGTCGCTTTGAGCCGTTGCCGTTCCTTGGAAGGAATCATCTTGCGTACCCCCTTGAGGATGAATGCCATCAAAACCGATAAATGGATCAGCCGTTTCAATCAGACGGTGGAGAATCAGCGTCCGACGGAAGAGGATCTGAAATCTGCCGAAAAAGAATATTTCCTCAACTTGGTAAGCGAGTTGTTTGATTTCCAAAATATTCTGGGAGACTTACGCCGTCTTCGCTATATATGCGACGAGTATTGCATGGAGTCTTATCCCAATTATTGTTCTGCAGTTTCAAAAGCTTCTGTCCGTTGTTTCTCCGATATGGCGGAAGTGGGAATCCGCTTCCAAGGTCAATTGCAACGTATGGCTGCGGAATCTGAAAACGCAGAGCGGGATGCTTCTATTCAGGAGCGGATCAGGAAAGCGGCCACCTATTTTATCGCTCAGATGGAGGATTGGCTGATGCCACTTGTCGAAGAGACGCCGCCGACGATAGACAATGCTTCCGTATCCAAGCAGTTGACAGATGCTTTTGTGCGGTTTTCGCAGTCAGTCAGAGAAAAACATCATCTTCTCACCGCCTCGAAAGAGTCATTTGCGGTGGATGAATATTTGCGAGCCCGTACCGAATATGTCATTCGCGAAGACAAAACGCCGGTAAAAAAGAAGCGTATATTGATTCCTGAGGACATCGAACGGGTGGAATTATACGAGCAGCTGGTGGCGTGGAGGGCTCAGACGGCCAAAGAAAAAGCCATTCCGGCTTATACGGTGCTGACTCAGAAAGCCTTGATTGCCTTGTGCAAAAAACCTGCGCGTTCGATTGTGGAATTGAGTCTGGTCAAGGGTATCGGCATCAAAACCATTCAGAAATATGGAAGTGAACTGATGGAAATCATTCAGGAATTTGTGGAACCGGGAAAGGTGCAACTTCGTATTCCGGAATGATGGAAGAGAGAAAGATTTTATATAAGTTTGTGGAATGATAGAAAAACCAAAAAACGATATGGATATTTCAATGATTCTGACAGATCAGATTGGCAAGTGCCTGAAGGAACTGTATTCTTTTGAGGCTGAGAAATCGTCTGTCCAACTCCAAAAAACCAAGAAAGAATTTGAAGGTGATTTGACGCTGGTGGTATTTCCTTTTGTCAAGGCTGCCCGAAAGAAACCGGCCGACTGCGCCAATGAAATAGGAGAATGGCTGCTTGCCCATACGCCTGAAATCAAAAGTTTCAATGTGATTCAGGGCTTTCTGAATCTGAGTATTTCCTCCGATTATTGGCTGGAATGCCTTCAGTCTATGGCCGGGCAGGAACATTTTGGTTTTGTGGCGGCTACGGATAATTCTCCTTTGGTGATGATAGAGTATTCTTCGCCCAATACCAATAAGCCTTTGCACCTGGGACATGTCCGCAACAATCTTTTGGGATACAGTCTCAGCCGCATTATGGAAGCCAATGGCAATAAAGTGGTTAAAACCAACATCGTCAACGACCGTGGAATCCATATCTGCAAATCGATGCTCGCTTGGCAGAAATGGTTTGACGGCAAAACCCCCGAGATGGCCGGCAAAAAAGGCGATCATCTTGTCGGCGACTGTTATGTGTCGTTTGACCAGCATTACAAAGCCGAAGTCAAAGTATTGATGGAAGAAAAGGGAATGTCCCAGGAAGAAGCCGAGGCCGCCTCTCCTTTAATGGCGGAGGCCCACGCTATGCTCCGTGCCTGGGAGGCTGGAGATAAAGATGTCCGTGCCTTGTGGGAGATGATGAACGGATGGGTCTATGCCGGTTTTGACGAGACTTATCACACGTTGGGAGTCAGTTTCGATAAAATTTATTATGAGTCAAATACTTATCTTTTAGGAAAAGGCAAGGTGCTTGAGGGATTGGAAAAAGGATTGTTTTTCCGCAAGGAGGACGGATCTGTATGGGCCGATCTGACAGCTGACGGTCTTGACCAGAAAGTTCTGCTTCGCAGCGACGGCACCTCCGTTTATATGACTCAGGATATTGGGACAGCCAATCTCCGTTTTCAGGAGTATCCTATTGACAAGATGATATATGTGGTAGGAAACGAGCAGAACTATCATTTCAAAGTCTTGTCTATTCTTCTTGACCGTCTGGGTTTTGCCTGGGGTAAAGATCTGGTTCATTTTTCGTACGGTATGGTTGAGTTGCCCGAGGGAAAAATGAAATCCCGTGAAGGAACCGTTGTCGATGCGGACGATTTGGTGGAGGAAATGGTGGCCACTTCGCGTGAGACATCGCAGGAATTGGGCAAGTTGGATTCGTGCACGCCTGAAGAGGCGGAAGCCATTGTCCGTATGGTGGGATTGGGAGCTCTCAAATATTTCATTCTCAAGGTGGATCCTCGTAAGAATATGACTTTCAACCCCAAGGAATCTATTGATTTCAACGGCAATACCGGCCCCTTCATTCAATATGCCTATGCCAGAATCCAATCGGTTCTCCGCAAAGCTTCAGAGCAGGGAATCGCATTTGACAGTCTTGCCAATGTGCATGAAAATCTGAACGACAAGGAATTGTCTTTGATTCAGCATGCCAACGAATTCCCCTCAGTGGTCAAAGACGCGGGAGACAACTACAGCCCTGCTTTGATTGCCAATTATGTATATGACCTTGTCAAGGAATACAATCAGTTCTATCATGATTATTCAATCCTTCGTGAGGAGAACGAAGCCGTCAGATGTTTCCGTCTTTATCTCTCAAGACAAGTCGGCCGCATTATCCGTGACGGTATGTTCCTGCTTGGCATAGATGTTCCTGATAGAATGTAATTTGCTAATACTTTTCTGCCTATGAAAATCTCTTTCCACGGCGCGACGCAGACCGTCACGGGTTCAAAACATTTGATTACTTTGTCAAATGGCAAGAAAATTTTGTTGGATTGCGGCTTGTTCCAAGGTTTGGGCAAGGACACGATGGCCTTGAACAAAGACTTGGGCTTCAATCCGTCGGAGGTGGATTATATGATTCTGTCTCACGCTCACGTCGATCACAGCGGATTGATTCCCAAACTCGTGAAAGACGGCTTTACCGGAAAAATCTTCATGACGGCAGCAACCAAGGACCTCACTGAGATTCTTTTGGAAGATTCCGCTCATATTCAGGCAAACGATGTCAAATATATCAACAAGCAGCGTTTTTTGGAAGGCCGTCAGCCGGAAGCCCCATTGTACACCATAGAACATGTCAAGGCGGCAGAGAAACTTTTTCAGGCAGTTCCTTATGAGATTCCTTATAAAATAGATGAGGATATCACACTTCAATTGTTTGAAAACGGCCATATTTTGGGAGCGGTAACCGTTTTTCTGACTATTAAAGAAGACGGAAAGCTCACCAGAATCGCCTTCAGCGGCGACGTGGGACGTTATGGAGATTATATTCTGAAATCTCCGGCCACATTCCCCCAAGCTGATTATATCATCATCGAATCAACTTATGGAGACCGGCTTCATGACCGTGTGGATAACAATTCGCGTCATTTGCTGGAATTGATACAGCATACATGCATTGACAAGAAAGGCAAGTTGATTATTCCGGCTTTCAGTGTCGGCAGAACGCAGGAATTGCTGTATGCGCTCAACGACTTGGAAGTGGATTACCTTTTGCCGGACGTTAAGTATTATGTTGATAGTCCACTTTCGACCGCCGCTACGGCAGTTGTCAAAAAGCATCCGGAATGTTTTAACCGTTCCGTTCAGAAATTGATGCGTCTTGATGATGATCCTTTCGATTTCAAGGGCTTGCATTATATTGAGGAAAAAAGAGAGTCGCAGGCTTTGAATTCTGACAGAATGCCATGTGTCATTATTTCCGCTTCTGGAATGGCCGAGGCAGGACGGGTCAAGCATCATATCGCCAACAATATTTCCGATCCCACGACCACCATATTGATGGTCGGTTATTGCGAACCGAATTCATTGGGTGCCCGTTTGAAAAAACATCCTGAAAAAGTCAGCATTTTCGGTGAGGAATACGAAGTGGCAGCCGAAATCGATTCGATAGAGTCAATGTCTGCCCATGCGGATTACAATGATTTGTGTCAGTATCTTGCTTGTCAGGATGCCAATGAGGTCAAGCAGGTTTTTGTGGTTCATGGAGAGGAAAACGCTCAGGTCGCATTTGCCAACCGTCTGGTCAAGAAAGGCTTTTTGGACGTGATTATTCCCAAGCGTCACGAAGAGTTTGGTTTGTGAGGCCGTGTATGATAAAAACAACAAAAGGCCGGCTGAGAAGCTGGCCTCTTGTTTTGGAAAAATTTGCCTTAGACAAGCTGAATAGCCTCTGAAGGACAAGCGTCCGCACATGTACCGCATTCAACGCACATTTCCGGATCGATTTTATAGATTTCACCTTCCGAAATGGCGCCTTGAGGACATTCGTCAATGCAAGTACCACAAGCAACGCAGTTTTCACTGATAACGTATGCCATAGTTGTTTGTTTTGTGGAGTGATACTCCGGTTAATAATGAGCGCAAAAATAGTATTTTTTTCTATTCCGGCGAACTGTCGGCAATAAAACGGCGAAAAATTCGTTTTACCTTGACAGAATCCGGACGCCAATATCTGTTATGCAAAAACCGTTCCAAAATAAGTGGTGGTTGTGTCTCATAATGCTGATGTGTCAGACATTATGTATGGCTCAGCAACGCAAGCCTCAGTTTCTTCAGTATGAGGATATGCGGCCTTATCACTTTGGTTTTCTGGTCGGAATCCATACACAGGACTTTCAGATTGAGCATAGTGGCGCGGTGGATGAGAATGGTCAGATCTGGTATGGCAGTGTGCCGTCTTATACGCCGGGTTTCAGCGTCGGAGTTCTTGGCGATTGCCGAATATGTGATTTCCTGAGTCTTCGTCTGACACCTACCATTCATTTCGGTTCCAAAACGATGTCGTTGGTCAGCGATGCGCCGGATTGTGCCATTGAGAATGTGAATATCCGCTCCAATTATATCATGCTGCCGCTTGACATCCGCTATCGTGGCGCCCGGACCAACAATTACCGCCCTTATATTCTGACGGGTGTCTGTGCGGGTCTGGATGCTGGAATCCGTCGTAAAGAGGCGGTTCAATTGCAGAAAATCAATTATTATTGGGAGTTCGGTTTCGGGTGCGACCTGTATATGCCTTTCTTCAAATTAGTGCCTGAACTGAAATGCTGCATAGGGCTGAATGATATTTTCGAGCATGACAGACTTGATGAGAGCAGCCTGTCATTTTTGCATTATACCAAAGCGTTCGACCGTATCACATCAAGACTGTTGGTTCTATCGTTCCAGTTCGAATAATCCCTCATAAAAATTCATCAACTTGTTTTTTTCTGAGGAGTAAAACCATTAGTTTTGTCATTTCAACGCTCATAATATGTCAAACGGCCAATTTGGTAACTTTTTCAGCAGCATTCCGACGGTAACCAAGAACTTGATAATCATCAATCTTCTTATGTGGTTGGCCTCTATGGTGTATCCCAGTCTTGAAAGTCTGCTGGGCCTTCATTTTTTCATGTCTGATTCATTCAGATTACATCAGATTGTCACATATATGTTTATGCATGACAACAGCGGATTTGCCCATGTCTTTTGCAATATGTTCGCTGTTCTGATGTTCGGAAAAATACTCGAACAGGTATGGGGCTCAAAGCGCTTTCTGATTTTCTATATGGTGACAGGTATCGGTGCGGGGCTTGTTCAGGAACTGACTTGGTTGTGGCAGATGCAACCGTTTTTGGACTCTGTCAATCAATATCTGGCCACTGGCGAGATAGGTCAGTTGGGAAAATATTGGAACATTCATCCCGGCGATCTTTATCCGGCGGAAGAGATTCTCCGCGCGCGGGCTGACTTGTTGGGCTCTATGCTGACAGTGGGTGCGTCGGGTGCGGTGTTTGGTATTCTGTTGGGTTTCGGAATGCTTTTCCCCAATGCACCTATTTATATTATGTTCATTCCGGTTCCCATTAAAGCAAAATGGATGGTTGTCGGTTATGGATTGATTGAGCTGTTTGGAGGCGTTGCGAATTTCTCGGGAGACAACGTCGCGCATTTCGCCCATTTGGGAGGAATGTTGTTCGGATATTTCCTGATTATGCATTGGAAAAAGAAAGGAATAGGAAATGGCTTCTTTTTGGGATAATCTTGCAATTCGTTTCAAACAGGGCAACGTCGCTGTCAAATTGATATATATCAATTCGCTGGTGTTTGTCTTGCAGTGGGCATGGATGTTTGTCTGCCGTTTGCTCCACATGAACGCATCTGCTGTTTTGCTGCTTCAGTTGCCGGCCGATATGGGTGCGCTTTTGCAGCGTCCGTGGAGCATTGTCACCTATATGTTCATGCACAGCGGCCTGACTCACCTGCTGCTGAATATGATATGGCTGTATTTTTTCGGCACCTTCTTTCTTCAATGTTTCAATAAGCGGCAGTTTGTCGGATTGTATCTTGTGGGAGGAATCATCGGTGCTCTCTGTTTTGTGGCTGCCTACAATTGTCTTCCCGGATATCAGGATGCTTTGGACCACAGTCTGTTGTTGGGCGCCTCGGCGGCCATTATGGCACTGACGATTGCGGTTGCCTGTTATCGTCCCGACCAGAAAACCAATTTGCTGTTTTTGGGGCAGATTTCTATGAAATGGATAGCTGCCATTGTGATTTTTCTGGATGTGCTCAGTTTGAATGGAGATAATGCAGGAAGCAGTTTCGCCCATTTGGGAGGTGCTGTTTCAGGGTTGGCTTTCGGACTGTATATGCGTTATGCCAAGCACCGTCAGTTCTCCGGGCCATCCTCCATTCATGAGTGGTTTGAAAATCTGTTTAAAAAGAAAAAAAAGCAGACAAAATATCGGAGAAGCCAAAATGAATCTACCTTTACCGATCCGGATCAGCAATGGCGCAATCAGAAGAAAGCGGACGAAAACCGCTTGGATTCCATACTTGATAAAATCAAGCAGTCTGGGTATTCCAGTTTGACGGAGGAAGAGAAGAAGTTTTTGTTTGAGGCCGGAAAGTAAAAATTATATCTGAGTGCTATGGGAAAAACGAAAGAAAAGCATAATGAAAAGCCAAAGCAGTCATCTTTTCAAGGATTTCTGCACCATTTCAGCACAGCCGTAATGATTATCCTGACGGTCATAATCGCTGTTCTGTTGCTGATATCCGCCAAGGCGTCCTGGTTGAATCCTTCCAAAGCATTTTTGAGCAATTTCCCCAATTACGTTTTCCTGCCATTGGTTTTAGCTAATGTCTTGATGTGTTTGTATTGGATTTTCCGATGGAATCCTTGGGCTTTTCTGCCTTTGGTCATGATGATAGTGACATTGGGTGATTTCAAAACCTGGCTTCCCATTCATTTCAAATCAGATCCGATAGAAGAGGCGAAGTCTGTCAAGTTATTGACTTACAATACGATGCAATTTTCGAAATTGAAGAAGCCGCGAAAAGACAAGCCCAATCCCGTGTTGGATTATCTGTCTCATTGTGATGCGGATATTCTTTGCCTGCAGGAAGCTGATTTTTCCAACATCACTTCGAGCAATCTTTCGAAAGCGGATATCTTATCGTCTTTGTCACAATATCCTTATCAGTGTAATGTCTATTATTCACATTCCAATGAAAGAGGCTTGTGGGTGTTCTCAAAATACCCTGTAAGTCAAGCTGTCCGAATCAATTATCCAAGTGCATACAATGGCTCTTTTTATTGTGATGTGGATATTGACGGCACCAAGGTCCGCCTGTTCAACAATCATCTTGAATCCTATAAGCTGACGGCTCAAGACAAAGAAAAGTACAAAGATGTCCATGATAAGGATACTTTCATGGAAGCCGCCCATACTCTGGGAGGAAAACTTGCCCGAGGGGCATCGGCCCGTTCTGTGCAGGCCCATGCCGTCCGGGAGCAGATCAGGCAGTCTCCTTATCCGGTGCTTGTATGCGGCGATTTCAATGATATTCCCAATTCCTACACATATCGTACGATACGTCGTGGCCTGACAGACGCATGGACATCCAATTCGAGTGGATTGGGTATTACTTTCCATGAGAAAATTTATCGCTTTCGGATAGATTATATCTTGCATTCTCCGTCCATTAAGTCGTTTGGGACGGAAGTGGACCATGTCCCATATTCAGACCATTATCCACTATGGACTCGTTTTCAGATAGGTCAGGAAATGGATTGAGCCCATTGGCGGATGTTGTCTTGCCTCTGTCTTTTGGTGATACTTTGACCTACGAAATCCCGGAAGAGATACGCGGCATGGTGGCTGTGGGGTGTCGTGTTACGGTGCCGGTATCCAAAAAAATTTACACGGGGATTGTCTACAGGCTTCATTCAGATATTCCTGCCGGATACAAACTCAAGAGAATCATCAGCTTGGTGGATGAAAATCCGATACTTACTCCCACACAACTCGCTTTTTGGGACTGGTTGTCTTCTTATTATCTGTGTACCAAAGGCGATGTGATGAAAGCGGCTCTTCCGTCTGGTCTCAAAGATGAGGAAGCCTTTCATCCAAAGACGGTTCAAATGCTGAAATTGTCCGATGAAATGGACATAAATATGCTTGGAAAACGCGCTGCGAAGCAGAAAGAGCTTTTGGAACTGTTTATGGAGAAGGCATCTCATGCAGCGATTCCCCGGAAGCAGTTCATCGCGCAAAACGAACCGGTAAGTCTGGCTTCGCTTAAAGGTTTGATAGAAAAAGGCTTCATTATCCAATACGAGGAGGAAGTGTCGCGAATTGTTTCGGAAACGGCTGCCTGCGAATCTCCAAAAGCCTTGACAGATGACCAGAACCGCGTTTTCTCGAGTATTATAGAACAATGGAAAAAGAATGATATTTGTCTTTTGCATGGGGTGACATCTTCGGGCAAAACGGAAATATACATTCATCTGATGGAATCCGTCATGTCTCGTGGACAACAGGTCTTGTTTCTCGTGCCCGAAATCGCCTTGTCGACCCAAATGATGCAGCGTCTGAAGCGGGTGTTCGCAGACCGCCTGGCCGTCTATCATTCTGATATTTCATCTTCTCAGCGTGTTGAGATATGGAATGATTTATTGCAGAATAATGGCATTCAGATTGTTGTAGGAGCCAGGTCGTCGGTATTCCTGCCTTTCAGTCGTCTTGGTTTAGTGATTGTCGATGAAGAACATGAACCGAGTTACAAGCAACAGGAACCTGCTCCAAGATATCATGCGAGGAATGCGGCTTTATATCTTGCCAAGATGTTTTCCGCCAAGTCTCTTCTTGGCACAGCGACGCCTTCCGTAGAGAGTTATACCAAGGCGCGTGAAGGGAAATACGGTCTGGTGGAATTGAATGTCCGATACAGGAATATCAGTCTGCCGGAAATCATCAAGGTGGATATGAAGGAAATACGGCGCCGGAAAATCACGGATTCCCCATTTTCTCCTTTGCTGATAGAAAAAATATCCGGGGCATTGTCGGAAGGCAGACAATGTATTTTGTTTCAAAACAGGCGTGGGTATGCTCCAGTGATTGTCTGTCACGAATGTTCTTGGACACCCAGATGCCGTCGTTGCGATGTCAGTCTCCATTTCCATAAACAGAGCAGCCGTTTGCGGTGCCATTATTGCGGTAAGGAATACCGGTTGCCCGAGCGTTGCCCGCATTGTGGCGGAGAATTGGAAATCAGAGGATACGGAACGGAAAAAATAGTCGAAGAAATCGGGAAATTTTTCCCTGACGCGAAGGTGGCCCGTATGGATACCGACAGTATGAAAAGTCAGGTGGCCTATGCCGGGCTGATTGATGATTTTTCTAAAGGCAAGTACGATATACTGGTGGGAACGCAAATGCTGACTAAAGGTCTTGATTTTGATAATGTCAGTGTTGTAGGAGTTTTGGATGCGGATGCCATGATGAATTATCCTGATTTCAGAAGTCACGAGCGTGCTTTTCAGATGATGACTCAGGTCAGCGGCCGGGCGGGAAGGAAGTACGGTCAGGCTTGTGTGGTGGTCCAGACAGTGGAATCAGACAACCCTATTGTCAGCGATGTGATGAACGGCGATTATTATCACATGTATTGTCAGGAGATGAAAGAAAGAGAATTGTTCTCTTATCCTCCGTACGTTTATCTGATTGATGTCTGGTTCCGTCATACGGATGCCGGGGTCGTATTCGGAGCCGCCAATTTTTATGCTGACTGTCTGCGTCAGGTTTTGGAAGATGCTGTTTTCGGCCCTTTCGCTCCTGTGGTGGGAAAAGTCCGAGGTCTGAATATGCAACGTCTTTCTGTAAAAATACCACCCACTCTTTCTCTGCGCAAGATAAAAGAGTATCTTTGTGAGGTACAAAGTATTTTGTATGCGCAACCTGACTATCGGCGTGTCCAAATGTATTTTGACGTTGATCCAGTTTGAGATTTATTGATTAGTCCGTTTTCATCGGATATTTTTTGATATGATACTGAATTTTATTTTGTTGATTGCCGGTTTTGCCCTGGTCGCCGTTTCCGCCGATAAATTGGTTGACGGAGCCTCCGCCATCGCCAGACGTCTGAATGTGTCGGATCTTGTCATTGGACTGACTGTGGTCGCTTTCGGTACGTCCATGCCGGAATTCATCGTGAATATAGTGGCGGCTTTGGAGGGTTCAAGCGAAATAGCCCTTACCAATATCATCGGAAGTAATACCATCAATACTTTCATTGTGTTGGGTTTCTCGGCGGCGGTTTTCCCTTTGGTCGCCGAAAAGAGCAGTATCCGTTTCGATATCCCGATGAGTTTTTTCGCCGCGGTACTTGTCCTGCTGATGGGGTCCGATTTTTTTGATGGGATATGGGAATCTTCTGGCAATAGTCCGTTCCATGGGATGAGCCGTGTGGAAGGAGTCATTTTGCTGATGTTTTTCGTATGGTTCCTTATCAGGACTTTCCGTGTGGCAACGAAGAATTCTGTCGCCTCTGCCGAAACTCAGGCTCCATCCATGAAGATGTGGCTGGCAGTCCTCACGGTTCTCATCAGTTTGGTCGGCTTGGTGGTCAGCGGCGAGCTTATTGTCAGAAGCGCCACGGCTATTGCCCGTTTTTGGGGTGTAAGTGATGCCGTCATAGGTGTGACCGTCGTGGCTTTGGGGACATCTCTTCCCGAATTGGCTACTTCTGTGGTGGCAGCATACAAAAAGAATGTTGATTTGGCCATAGGGAATGTATTCGGTTCCAATATTTTCAATGTGTTTTTCATTTTGGGGACCAGCGCGGCGATTCATCCGTTGGCAAGTTATGATCATTTAATGGTTGATGCTTCGATGGCCGCTTTGGGAAGCCTCCTGGTTTTGATATTTGTCTCTGGGAAAAAACATAAAATGGGTCGGATGCCGGGTTGGTTGCTGGTGGCGGTGTATGCCGTCTATCTCTGGTGGCTGATCCGCAATCTCTGATTCCTTCCCCGATGTGAATGTTTAATAGTCAAATATATTCATTATGAAACAGAAAGCCGTTATTTTGTCAGTGCTGTCACTGCTTTGTTGTATGTCTTGCTCTCATGGAAATCGTGCGGAACGTGCCGACGACAGTCTGTTTTATGTGACAGATTATGGAGCCGTCTCAGATACCGCCATTCTCAGTACTGAAGGTATTCAGTTGGCTATCAATGCATGCGAACAGCGTGGCGGCGGCAAGGTGGTTTTTCCGGCCGGTGATTATAAAACGGGAACCATTATTTTGAAGAACAATGTGATATTGTATCTGGAAGCCGGAGCCACCTTGTATGGAAGCCGTTCATTGGACGATTATATTCCTATGAAACCGGAATACAGTTCTCTTAGGACCCAAACGGAAACGGTTCAGCTGATATATGCTGAAAGTATTCATGGTGCCGGTATCTCCGGATTTGGCACTATTGACGGACAGGGTTCCGGCTTTGAGAAAAAGTCGTGGAATGATGAAGGCATTACCCGTCCGCATCTTATCCGCTTCATTACGAGCCAGGATATCACTATCGAAGGGGTGACATTGAAGAATTCTCCCTGCTGGATGCAGCATTATCTGGCCTGCGACCGTTTGAACATACACGATCTCCGGATATTCAACCGGAATAATTACAACAACGACGCTCTCGATCTGGATGGCTGTCACAATGTGGTTGTCAGCAATCTGATCTGTGATTCGGACGATGACGGTATTACCCTGAAAAGCACTTCTCCCAGGTCGTGTGAGAATATTTCCATAAGCAATTGTGTCGTTTCGAGCCGTTGTAATGGAATTAAGTTGGGGACAGAGACAAACGGCGGCTTTAAAAACATTCATATTTCTGATTGTGTGGTCAAACCCTCTGAAATCACTGAACCAGCGTTTTTCGGCCGCGAAGGTGGTATCTCGGGTATTTCCCTTGAGATTACCGATGGCGGAATCATGGATGGTGTCACCGTTTCAGACATCCTGATCCGAGGAACGGAATGCCCCTTGTTTGTTTACCTCGGTCATCGAGCCAGAACATATCAACCCGATGTCACCATCGACAAGGTGGGCGAGGTGCGTCATATCACCTTGAGCGATATTCACGCGTACGGAGCCGGCAAAACCGGTTGCTCCATTACCGGACTGCCGGGGCATAAAGTGGAAGATGTTGTATTGAATAATATTTCCATTGAATTTGCTGGTGGCGGCACTTTGGAAGATGCTGCAAGCAAGCCTGAGGAATTGGCAGAGGAGTATCCTGAATCAACGATGTTCGGCACTTTGCCGGCATACGGATTCTATATCCGTCACGCTAAAGGAGTCGAAATGAACAACGTCCGCCTGACGACCCAGTCTCCGGATGCCCGTCCGATGTTTGTCCGTGAGGATGTGGAATGAGTTATTTGGAAGAAGGACCTTTGTATTCAATCACGAGCATAGTGATGTCGTCATTCTGCTCCGCTTTGGCGCTGTGACTGACAACTGCCTGTAGGACTCCGTTGATGCAATTCTTGGAGTCATTGTCTTTAACGCTCCGACCGAAAGCCTCCAGAGCCGCATCGTCTCCGAACAGTGCCTTTTCTTCGTCTTCGGCCTCGGTAAGTCCGTCGGTGTAAAGGAAAAATGAATCACCGGGAGCGATGTGCATCTCTTCCTTGGTGTATGGGAAATTGTCCATAACGCCGAGTGCCAGATTGGCATTGACATCCTTGTAGGACACTTTGAAATCACTGTTCCTGCAGACCATAGGCTTGTTATGGCCGGCATTGCAGTATTCCAGTTTGCCTGAATCCATATCCAGCACACCGAAGAACATAGTGCAGAACATAGAGTAATTGTTGCTCGCCACCAATGTATTGTTGATTTCGGTGGCAATTTTGCCGGGGTCGCTTTCCTTGTGGGTCACATTGCGGAACAATGCGAGAATGACAACCATATACAGTGATGCGGGAATACCCTTTCCCGAAACATCACCTATGCAGAAGAAAAACTTGTTGTCTCTCGTAAAATAGTCATACAGGTCACCGCCAACGGTTTTGGCTGGCTTCTGGTATCCGAATACATCGAGCTGATGAGTGAAATCGGGCACCATCAACGATTGGGGAAGCATACCAGCCTGAATGTTGGCGGCTACGTTAAGTTCCTTTTCAATGCCGGCCTCTTTCATGCTCACATTACGGAACCGATGGAAAACTAGAGTCAGGACAAGCGTCATTATCAGAACGCTGATCAAAGATATCAGCGTGGTAATCTTCTTCATCCTATCTACGGCTCCGTAGATTTCCTGCTTCGGGCACTGGATGGTGATCATCCAATCAGTCCTGGGAACCGGCGAGAAATACATCATATATTCGGTACCGTCAAATCTCATATCGAATTGTCCTCCACCCCGTGATTCCATAAGCTTTTTGATGTTCTCATCAGCCGAATACGCAATGCCTTCCAATTCAGATACATTCTTCAGCAGTAAACTTTTGTCGGTGTTCGAAACGAAATTGAAATCGCGGTCAAGCAGGGATACCTGGGCTCCGGGATAAGGGGAAATCTCTGTGCTCTTGCTGCTGAAAGACTCGGTGTCGATATCAACAGCTATAATGGCGAACGGTTGGCCGTTTTTCAGCACAGGAATCGCGTAGCAGGCAATGACATGACCAATGCTGGAATCTTTGAAAGGGTTGCACCAATGTCCATGTTTCAGCACCGAAGTCGCAGTGTACCATTCCCACTCGAAACTGTTGGTGATTTCACCAAGGTCAAGACAGTTGTAATCGCCGCTGACATTGGTGACGTAGGGAGTGAAACCGTATTGGCTGTTGATTTCCGGATAGACATAAGGTTCGAATTCAATGGCGATACCGCACAGTATCGGGGTGGCTCTCATGAATTTTTCAATCTCTTTATAGAGTTCATCGGGTGACGGCTTGTGATGGAGGTACGAATCGTCAAGTTCTACATAACCGTCCTGGCCATTTTCCATGACGACGTCGCCAAATACGAGGCTGGAAAAAGAATATCCCGCATCCTCTACCCGCTGGAGCTGGCCATCGATAAAGGAATTGAGGTAGTCAATGTCTCTCTGGATTTTCTTGTCCACATCGGAGGTGACTTCCTGACGTGCGAGATAAAGGCAAACTCCAAAACCAACGGTGAATAAAAGACCGCCCAAAATGATAATCAAAGCGGTAAGGCTGGCTATTCCTTTGAATCCGGATGTTTTTTTCATATTTCGAATATAGTCTTTACATGACAACAACCGCTACTCCGATTCCGATGGAACCTTTGGTAATGAATAACGTTTCCACGATAGCGAACTCGTGCAAAGGTAATATAAACCCCGAAAGTCAGATGAAATACTCTCGGGGCCCATATCCTTTTTTGAAAGGAGATTCAAGTGATCCGGTTGGGATTCGAACCCAAGACCTACAGCTTAGAAGGCTGTTGCTCTATCCAGCTGAGCTACCGGACCCCATTTGCGGCTGCAAAGGTAGATAATTCACTTGAAACGTGCAAGAAGAATCATTGCGCGCTGCCGAACAACTGTTCATATTCGCAAGCTGCGAGCGTAAAAGCACCTATGGCTTTGCCTTCGTTGCGGGTGATGCCGGTGTCACTGCCACACAGATAGTAGTTGATGGTGCCGGTCCGGTTGATATTCTTTTTCGGCCCTAATCCGGCAGAAGCACACGATTGTTCGATGTTGATGCTGCCGTCAGCATTTTCAGTAATGAAGTTGTCTAAAAGACCTTGAAAAGCTTTTTTGGCGACAGGTGCAAATTTCTTTTCCTTCAACAGGCCCAGCCGTATTCCTTTGCAGAAAGCGTATGTAAACATACTGGAGGCGGAAGATTCGAGATAATTCGGGTTGGTGCCGACATTGAAATAATGCTCACCGATTTTGTCTCCCATTCCGTCCGCACAAGTCTGATGGTCATATTGCAGCAGTTGATACCAACTTCCGCTTTTGTCTTGCCATTGAGCGAGGCCATCGGCTACCTGACGGTAGATATGAAGCATATTTTTGTATTCGGGATGATTTTCGGGCATAACTTCCAGCACATCCACCAGGGCTGCGAAATACCATCCACAGCCTCTGGCCCAGAATTCGGGGGAAGTGCCTTTGTACGGATTTTCTTTCCGTGCCCAAAATGAGTCCTCATCGTCAGGAGTGGCAGACCAGGCGTGGTAATTCAGATGCTTTTTCTTGTCCCATGAATACCGATGAATGGTCTCGAATTGTCTGGCGATGTCAGTCCATGCTCCACTGTTGTCATTCTCTCCGAACAACGCTTCATATCCGGCATAAAAAGCGGATCCCATATAAAGTCCGTCCAGCCACATCTGGTTGGGATATTTTCCTTTGTGGAAGAAACCTCCCGCTCCGGGAAGACCTTCCGGAATACGGGCGTGATGATTCTGCAATTTATCATGCATATAGGTGGCGGCCTCTTTATATCGGGCAGCCGATTCAGTATCCCCTTTCTCGAGGCTGTGGGAATAAAGGTCAAAGAAAACTTTTCCTGCGTTAATGGCATCAATGTCGTTGTCGCCAATAAGAATCGGCTTGTCCGGATTGCCTGTCAGTTGCCTGTCGGCATAAGATTTGACAGCCTCCCAATAGGCTTCGTTGCCATAAAGATTGTAGGCGGCGAGGACGCTTTTGGCCACGAGGCCGGGTACATAACTGAAATTGGCAGTGGCAAGACTGGTCTCGCCCCGATTGTTGGTGAAAGTTTTCAGACTCAAAGATTCGACCATCCGTTGAGAATAGGGTTGTTGAGCATGGACCCCTGAGGGCAGCATCAAGGCAACGGCGGCCACAACAGCAAAGATACGTTTCATATTCAGCATGGATAAAATTCGTGTAAATGTAGGAAATAATCGTTATTTTTGCACAACTCATATCGCAGAAAAATGAAAGCATTTGTATTTCCCGGTCAAGGTGCCCAGTTTGTCGGAATGGGCAAGGATCTGTATGACGCTTCGCAGGAAGCGCGTTCATTGTTCGCACAAGCCAACGGAATCCTTGGCTTTGATATTACGGAACTCATGTTTTCGGGCACTCCGGAAGATTTGCGTCAGACGAAGGTGACTCAGCCGGCTGTGTTTATCCATTCGGTCATCAAGGCCAAAACTTTGGGGAAAGATTTCGACCCTGCCATGGTGGCCGGTCATTCTTTGGGTGAGTTTTCCGCTTTGACCGCCGCCGGAGCCTTGAGTTTTGAAGATGGACTCAGATTGGTTTCGAAGCGTGCGATGGCCATGCAGAAAGCGTGTGAGATTCAGGAATCTGGAATGTCGGCGGTTTTGGGACTGCCGGATTCTGTGGTGGAGGATGTCTGCCGTTCTATTTCTGACGCAGTGGTTGTTCCCGCCAATTATAATTGCCCCGGACAAATTGTCATTTCTGGCTCGAAAGAAGGTTTGGCGATGGCCTCAGAGCAATTGAAAGCCGCTGGTGCGAAAAGAGTGCTTCCATTGGCAGTGGGGGGTGCCTTCCATTCTCCTTTGATGGAACCTGCGCGTGTCGAATTGGCCGAGGCCATTGCCGAAACCCATTTCTCTGCCCCCATTTGTCCTGTGTATCAAGATGTCACGGCAGAGGCTTACACCGAGCCTTCGGTTATCAAGGATAATCTGATTGCGCAACTGACATCTCCTGTCAAGTGGACACAGATAGTTCTCAATATGATATCTGCCGGAGCGGATGAGTTTATGGAGCTTGGGCCAGGAACGGTTCTGCAAGGCCTTATCGCTAAAATCCAGAAGAGCCTGACTACGGAATAATCCCTTTTTATCGGCCATTTTCGAGTAATGTCAAAGTTT
>JAZRWU010000186.1:0-14216 GCA_045599885.1 Bacteroidales bacterium
TTTCCTCTTCGAATAGCCCGCTATCCGTCATCGGAAAACGGGAAAAATCCACTCGGAAAGTCCAGAAAAATCTCTATCGGACAAATTTAAACAGCTTCTTAATCCGTAATGATCCGAAGCCTGTCATATAGAATGAATCAGTTCGTCTCCCATTTTGACAAACTCATCACGATGAGCGACATCACCCACTCCCTTGGCATCCACATAGCCAGGCAGACCTTGTTTGACCAAATGCTGATGGGCGGCCACCACGCAGGCTCCCTCGTAATTGATCTGGAGCAGACGCTCGCTCAACGGAGCTTTGCTGCGGGCGAAAAGCTCAACCGGTTCCATCGCCGGAGTATTGTGCTCACTGCCCAATGTCACGACAAAACCATGATCGTGAAGGTAAGAGGCATATTTCTCAAGCAACTTCACATCGTTGCGGGTAGTGATGAACTCGACAGAGTAAAAACCACGCTGATGGAGAGTTTCGGCGACTTTTTCCAAATCGCATTCGAAATCGGTATAACCGCCTTTGGCATCATCGGCGAGGAAGGGATAAGTGGGGATACCTCCCGCTGCGAGAATGATATCGCAAACCGTCCGCATCGGAAGGAAAGCCTTGGGATCTTCAGGAACGAAAGCAGCGCCGCCAGCCTTGAGCAGATTACCTCGGATTTCATTCTCGACTCCGGCCTCGTTCTCAACAGCGGCCTTGAGCTCTTTACCTCCCCAGAGATTCTGCAACATAGTCCGAATAGCCTCCGCATCGTTATGGCAATATTCATATACTTTCATTCTCAAAGCCTTAGCCAGATGACGCTCGCGAATGGAGCCTTTCGTCAGATGATCGCATATCCACTGAAAATCGAGTTGGAAACCGACCTGTTTCTCATCAAGCACCTGATTGAGTTTGGCGCACATACTCTCCACCTGGGCATTGGCTTCCTTACGGACATCGGCCAACTGGGAAGCGAAAGGCTCAGCCAGACGGAAGGGGAAAGCCAAACCTTTTCCACTTAAATAAGTACGGCCGGGATTACCCGGATCATTGACCCTCAAACCAGCCTTCTGGTCTTCTTCGTTCAAACTGATGAATTCAATGTTGAACAAAGGATACAGATGACGTTCCCGGCAACCGCCGTTCCAGGCCTCATATCCGGATGTCGTATAGAAATCATTGATTCCCACAACTTTCACATTTTCCGCAAGCGCTCTGTCCAAAGCATCCTCCACACCGGAAAACGCACTGAAAGAATAAGGCGTATGCAGATGCGCATTCACTTTCTCAACTTTCATATCTATCTATATATTAGTATTTTAAACAACATCTTCCAAACAATCGGCTTTTCAATGATTTTTGTCCGCAAAGTTAGCAAAAAAGACGGTCATACGACAGTTATTCAAAAAACAAATCCTCAAAACACTCCGGACGATGAAAATCGGGAGTCTCAGAGCGGATGGGAGCCCACGACAGATAATGTTTTCTTGAGCCGGAGCCACCGCATTTGTAGAAATTGGCTTTCATCCGTTTTCCGGAAAGGCCGGAATAAACACATCCCGCATCCCCGGCATCTTCCACCGGATAGCTCAGACAAGCAAGAGGTATTCTCAAAGCCACCTCCCAACTCAACACCTCCTCCGTCTCCTCCAAAGCCACTGCAGGAGTCAATGAGGTCCACCGTTCCACTTCCGACATCAACGCAGAGGACGCATACAGACGCTCGTGACGGTCTTTTCCGGCAGCCAGATGCAAGGTTCCGATGCAATTGCATTCCACATTGTAATAACGGCCGGTCCGCACATCGGGCATGACGAAAAATTCCACGCAGGAGTCGCTCCAGACCGGACCGTGATCCTCCACGGTCCTGGCGAAGGCTCCCTGTTCCCTCACTTGGTAATGCAAAAGCACAGCCGTATCGCAATGAGCCACCGCAAACCGCACTTCCGGGCAGTACGGATAGTCATCCGGCCAATTGCGCACGCACAAAGAATGATAGGAAACACCTCCCTGCTCCATCAAGGAGGGGATACCGGAAGCACGGGAGGGTTCGGCGATGCGGGCTACTTTCAACAGCAAAGCCCCAGAACCTGTTTTGAAATGATTTCCCGATGATTTGATAGGAATTTTGAGGTTGATTCGGGGCATCGTTGTGCGTGCATAGCGGGCTATGTGTGCGAAAGGATGGCCCGAAGCGGTCCAAAAGACCATCAAGGCATCGGAAAACCGAATCATATTTTTTTTTTGAAAGAATTCAAAACAGGTTCTCAGAGATTTCATAGAACCTGCTTTTCCGGAACAGCAGCCAGGACGGCTTTAAGGAAATCCCAGACTTTCAGGACAGAAGGAATATTGGCACGCTCATCGGGTGAATGAGGGCTCATAAGAGTCGGGCCGAACGAGACCATATCCCAATAAGGATAGGCGCCGCTCAGAATACCGCATTCCAAACCGGCATGAATCGCCATCACCTTAGGTTCCTCACCGAACATCCCCGAATATACATCCTTCATTATCTGAAGGATAGGCGATTCCGAATTGGGAGCCCATCCGGAATACCCGCCGGTAAAACGGACAGGGACACCGGCCAAGGCAAAAACCGACTCCATTTTTCTGGCCAATTGAAGCTTGGCGCTGTCCACGGAACTGCGCAGTAAAGATTTCACGAAAAACTCTCCTTTGAAAATTTTGACCATAGCCATATTGTTGGAGGTTTCCACCAGTCCGGGCATCTGATCGCTCATTCTCTCCACACCGTCGGGACAAGCCAATATCGCCCGGATAAAACGCAATGCGTCCTCGTCGGCCACATACTGGCATTCCTCCGGATCGCAGACTTCGCCTTCCTGACAGACATAAGGTTCGAAAACGAAGCGGCATTCCGGATCCGTGACCGCATACTCGGCTTTCACCTCCTCGTAAACTTCCTTCACGATTCTTTTGGCCGATTTCAGTTTCTTCTCCGGCACATATACCGTCGCAAAACATTCACGCGGAATGGCATTGCGCAAAGTTCCGCCTTCGAGGTCGATAAGTTTCACATCGGCGCGAGTCAGCAACTCATACAGCACGCGGGCCGCGATTTTATTGGCATTGGCCCGGCAAAGAATAATGTCCATCCCCGAATGACCACCTTTGAATCCCTTGATTTCCAACGAATAGCAAAGATAATTCTTAGGTTCCGGACAACGCTTGTAAGCAGAGGAGGCCGTAGCGTCCAAACCGCCTGCGCAGCCTACATATATCTCACCTTCCGACTCCGAGTCCAAATTGAGCAGGATTTCTCCCTGAAGAACTCCCGGCTTGAGAGCGGAGGCACCTGTCATACCAGTCTCCTCATCGTAGGTCACCAGCAATTCCAGAGGTCCGTGAGGAATATCTTCCGATTCCAAAACCGAAAGCGCCATGGCGACGCCCAAACCATTGTCTGCGCCTAACGTGGTTCCTTTGGCTTTCAACCAGTCGCCATCCACCCAAGTCTCAATGGGATCCTTTTCAAAATCATGCTTGACATCGGCATTCTTCTGAGGGACCATATCCATGTGTCCCTGCATAATGACTCCCTTGCGGTTTTCATAACCGGGAGTGGCCGGAACACGCATAATCACGTTGCCTGTCGCGTCGGTAAAAGCTTCCACCTGATGCTGCTCAGCCCAATCAAGAAGATAAGCACGGATTTTTTCCTCGTGTTTTGACGGACGAGGCTGACGCGTAATACCGTAAAAATTGTCCCAGACAATCTTCGGTTCAAGATCTTTTATAGTTTTCATAATTGTATTGATTGAGAATCTTGTTTTGATTTCTTTCAAAAATAGTTTTATGAGTCTTCGATTCCGTCGTTCTGACAGTCTCTCAAGGCCGGGAAATCAAGGACAATAATAACAAAAAATGGCCACAACCCCAAAGGATTGTGGCCAAATATCGATATTGACGGCAGGAATCCCTTCTATGGAAACGGTATCCTGTCCGTCAATCAGTCGCAGGTCATATATCAGACACCTTTCTTGGCGCGGATAATCTGCTGAGCGGCGGTCATATTGCTGGTGGGCACATAACCGGCCAGCGGAACAATCTTCTCGTTGATGGCATCGAGGAACCACGACGGCTGCGGGAAGAAAGAATCTTCCAACTCATGACAAGGCGTGATCCAGTTGCGCGAACCGAGGACAACGGGAGCGGCATCCAGATAGTCAAAGCACATATCCGTGATATTGGCAGCCAGGTCGTTGAGGAAGGAACCACGGGCAGACGCATCGCCGGCAATGATGATGCGGCCGGTCTTCTTGACAGAAGCGATGACTTTCTCGTAGTTGAACGGAACCATCGTACGGGCATCAATCACCTCAGCTTCCATACCGTATTTTTCTTTCAGCATATCGGCAGCCTGCAAAGCGCGGTACAGAGTAGCACCGATGGTCAGGAACGTAACGTCCTTGCCTTCACGCTTGATGTCGGGTTCGCCGAAAGGAATCTCATAATATTCAGTGGGAACACCTTCTTTGTGGAATTCCTCACCCTTGTCGTAAATACGCTGGCTTTCGAAGAAAATGACGGGGTCAGTTCCTTGAAGAGCGCTGTTCATCAAGCCCTTGGCATCGTAAGGAGTCACGGGGAAGCAGACCTTCAGACCCGGGATGTGGGTACAAAGGCTGGTCCAGTCCTGAGAGTGCTGAGCACCGTATTTCGAACCGACGGAAACACGGACAACCACCGGCATTTTCAGGATATTGCCCGACATAGCCTGCCACTTGGGAAGCTGGTTGAAGATTTCATCACCGCAGCAGCCCAGAAAGTCGCAATACATGATTTCGGGAATGACACGGCCACCGCACATGGCATAACCGATAGCCGTACCGACGATGGCAGCTTCTGCGATAGGCGAGTTGAAAAGACGATGAGGAGGAAGAGCTTCGGTCAAACCTCTATAGACAGCGAAAGCGCCACCCCATTCACGGTTTTCCTCACCGTAGGCGACCAGAGAGGCATCTTTGTAGAAGCGGTCGATAATCGCCTCGAACAAACCGTCCTTGATATTGAACATCTTCATCTTGCTGACAGCCTTGCCGTCCTTGTCCTGATAGAAACGTTCCTTGCCGGCAATCGATTTGACGCGCGGACATTCTTCCATAGGAATATTGACATCAGGCTTAGCCTCACTGAGAGCGTCGATACTCTGATTCGAGAACATCATGTCACCCAGCAGCTCGTCGTTCTTGACAAGATCCATACGGGGTGAAAGTTCCTCATCGATGGCCAGCTTGTACATTTCGAACATAACGTCCTTCATCTTGGCCTGAATGGCATCCAGATCGGCCTGAGAAGCCACGCCGGCCTCAATCAGTTTGTTGCCGTAAGCCAAGATGCAGTCTTCCGCCTGCCAAGCCTCAAGCTCTTCCTTGGTACGGTAGGAACCTTGATCTGAAGGAGAGTGACCGCTGTAACGATAGGTGACGACATCCAAAAGACAAGGTCCCTGCTTGGCCTCAAGCAAAGCTTTCTTGCGGCGATATGCGTCAATGACGGCCAGAGGATCGTAACCGTCCACACGTTCGGCGTGCATGGCATCGGGTTTGAAACCGGCACCGATACGGGCGGCGAAATCATAGCCCATCGTCTCACCACGGGTCTGTCCGCCCATAGCGTACTGGTTATCCATGACATTGAACATGATGGGCAGACCACCCTTCATATCACCTTCCCACATCGTATTGAACTGATCCATCGAAGCGAAGGTCATACCTTCCATCACCGGACCACGGGCCAAGGCACCGTCACCGATATTGCAGACAACGATACCTTTCTTGCGGTTCACCTTTTTATAAAGAGCAGCACCGACAGAAATACTTCCGCTACCGCCTACGATGGCGTTGTTGGGGAAAATACCGAAAGGAATGAAGAAGGTGTGCATCGAACCGCCCAAACCTTTGTTGAAACCGGTCTCGCGGGCGAAAATCTCGGCGATGGCACCATAAAGCAGGAAGCAGATTCCCAGGTCTTTGGTTGAACCACCCTTGAAGCCTTTCTTGGCGACATTGAGCGTGGCACCGCCCCAGAATTCCTCCATAATCTTCTTGAGTTCATCCTCAGGAAGGATTTCAATCGAACGAAGACCTTTGGCAAGAATCTCACCGTGGCTTCTGTGGCTGCCGAAAATATAATCGTCTGTATCGAGCATATAAGCCATACCGACGGCGGCGGCTTCCTGACCGGCGCTCAGGTGAGCGGGACCCGGGTTGTTATAGGCGACACCATTGTAACCGCCGGTGGTCTTGACCAGATTCAACATCGTTTCAAATTCACGGATGGTGAACATATCGCGATAAATATGGAGGAGGTCTTCTTTGCTGAAGTTGCCTTCTTTGAGTTCATCCTTGATGCTCTTGTTGTACTGCATCACCGGGATGGTCGGCAATTTGATCTCACTCGGTCTGCGGACCTCTTTGGGATCGATGTAAATTGATTTTGGCATATCGATTGATGTTAGATAGGATTATTTCAACGTGAAAACCGTTTCCTTGACGATTTCAGATACCGTCGGATGCGGGAAGACCACTTCTTTGAGCTGTTCAACGGTCATTTCCTGCTCAATGGCGATGCAGGCGCTGTGAATCATCTCACTGCAGGGATTGCCCAACATGTGGACACCCAGCACTTCGTGATACTTCTTGCCGACCAGGACTTTGCACATACCCTCGCCGCCTTCGTTCTCGGCGACAAAACGTCCGGCATAAGCCATCGGGAGCTTGACCACCGTGTAATCCACGTTCTTGGCCTTGGCCTGTTCCTCGGTCAGCCCGACGCCGGCAACTTCAGGATTGGTATAAACCACACCGGGGATAGCATCGTAGCGCATACGGTCTTCCTTGCCCAGCATATTGTTGACGGCAACTTCACCCTCGCGGGAAGCGGTGTGGGCCAACAGCGAGAATCCGGTGACATCACCGGCGGCATATACATTGGGAATATTGGTACGCATACGGTCATCCACCTTGACACCTACCGGCTTGCCGCCCTTGTTGAGCGTCATCTCCACGCCGAGATTCTCGAGACCGAAACCGTTGAGGTTGGCACGACGGCCGACGGAAAGCAGGATCTTGTCACCACTGACACGGCAAGTCTTGCCTTCGGGATTTTCATAGACAACGGTATTGCCTTCAATGGCCACCACTTTGCATCTGAGATTATATTCAATGCCTTTCTTGGCATAAATTCCACGCAGCATGGCGCTGATTTCACCGTCAAGGCCGCCCAGTATTTCGGGAAGCATCTCAATGACGGTTACTTTGGTGCCAAGATTGTTGAAGAAACTGGCGAATTCCATACCGATGACACCGCCACCGATAATCACCAATTCCTTGGGCTGCTCACGGAGAGCCAGCACCTCACGGTTGGTCACAATGACATCGCCCGCTTCTTTCAGACCGGGAATCGGAGGAACGGTAGCCTCGGATCCGGTACAGATAAGCAGATTCTTGGCGACATAATTCTCGGCACCGGCGGCAATGGTGATGCCTTCGGCGCTACGGCCTTGAATCATTGCCTCAGCATTGACAACCTGGACCTTGTTGGCCTTCATCGCGCCTTTGACACCGGCCACCAGTTTCTTGACCACCTTATTCTTACGGTCGATGATTTTACCGTAATCGAAAGTCGGATTCTCCACATTGACACCGTAAAGATTGCCGTGGAGGGCATAATTATAAACTTTTGCGCTGTAAAGCAGCGTTTTGGTCGGAATACAACCTTCATTCAGACAAACTCCGCCCAATTCTTTTTTCTCGAACAGGACCACCGACATTCCGGCCGCTCCTGCTCTTTCTGCTGCGACGTATCCGCCAGGGCCGCCGCCGATAACTGCTAAATCAAACATAGTATTTTTATGAAAGTTTATTTTTCAAAATCAACATCCAGATTCTCAATCTCCACAGCGACCTGTTTGAGGAAACGGGTAGCCTCACCGCCGTCGAGCGAACGGTGGTCGTAGGTAAGACTCAAGCCGATATAAGGCACGAAGGCATAGACACCGCCGCCCAGGTCCTTGGGACGCGGAACGATGGTGTTGACACCGAGAATAGCGCTTTGGGGCACGTTGATAATCGGCGTGAAGACCTCGACGCCATAATTGCCCAGATTGCTGACCGTGAATGAGGCGGCCTCGCTCGACAGCAGGTCGGGATTGATGCTGCCCTTCTTGCAATCGTCGGCCACCTTCTTAAGTTGAGCGCTGAGGCCCGTGATGCTCAAATCGTCGGCATTCTTGACGCAAGGAACCATCAGACCGCGTTCCGTATCGACGGCCAGTCCGAGATGGACTTTGCGGAAGACGCGCATCGACTCACCAAGACAGTGGGAGTTGACATTCGGGAATTTCTGCAACGCTTTGATGACGGCATAGCAGACCAGGTCGTTGATGGTGACATTGACCTTAATCTTGCCTTCTTCGAGCGCTTTCTTGGCTTTCTTGCGCAAAGCCTGGATGCGGCGGGCGTCGGCTCCGAGGTGATGGGTCAGCTGAGCGGAATTCTGCAGGGAATTGTACATCGACTTGGCGATGAGTTTGCGCATGTTGCTCATCTTGACGATATCGAAATCCTCGCCTTCACCGGCGATGTCAGTATGGTTGGGCTTGGCCACTTTGAGATCCGAAGCTTTGACCGTACCGGCCAGACCGCTTCCTTTGGCAGGAGCTTCCAGACCGCCATCAGCCATCATAGCTTTGGCTTTGCCGCTCAAACGGTTGCCGGCAGCGACGGCCGCTTCGATATCGCGTTCGATAATACGGCCTTGAGGACCGGTACCGGCGACCAGATCGAGATTGACGGATTCTTTCTCAGCCAGATGACGGGCACGGGGGGAGATGAATTTCTCACCTCCGGCATTGATTTCGGCCACGGGTGCGGCGGCAGGGGCGGCAGCCGGAGCAAGCTGAGGCTCTGCGGAGACTTGAGGAGCTGCGGCTGGAGCGGCTTCAGCGGCTGGAGCGGGAGCCGCAGAGGCGCCCATCAAAGCGGAGACATCTTCTCCAGGTTGTCCGATGGCCATCACATTGGTCAATACGGGAACTTCATCGCCTTCAGCATAAAGGCATTCCAAAACGACACCATCCACTTGAGATTCTTCCTCAAACGAAGCCTTGTCGGTCTCGTATGCGAAAAGGATGTCACCTTTTTTCACCGTATCTCCTTTTTTAACTATGGAAGATATGATGCAACTTTCTACTGATTGCCCTTGTTTGGGCATAATAACTACCGTTGCCATTTCTTTTATATTTTGAAGTTGTATTGAATTCTTGCGGCAAATAGTGAAATCCGGTACTTCCAAGCCCATTTCCGCTATTTGCTAATCAATCTGCAAATATACGAACTCCTTATGAGAAACAAAAGCAAAAAAACACCCCCTGTTTCCCCTTTTTCGAAATTCGTTTGGAAGTGACCGATGATGTTCAGGTGGCATTCTCCTTTCATCGGAAAAGACCAGGAAACTGCAAATGAAAAATAGTTTCCATTTAACAAACTGAATATCAACAATATAATTAAATATAAATAAGTTTAATAACTTTTAGCAATATTTCGGGAGGTATTTTGATTTTCGATTGTACTTTTGCGGCGTCTTGAAAATTCCATATAAGAATGGCGCCTGAAGAATATCAACCTGCTATTTATCAACGACATACGATTCCTGTAAAAAGGACCGTCCCGTCAGAAAAGTCCGGTGAAGGGAAACAGGTGAAAGAATTGATCATGTCTTGTGCGGAAGAACTGTTCCTCCGTTTCGGGCTCCGCAGTGTCAGCATCGATGACATCTGCAACCGCATCCGGATTTCAAAAAAGACATTTTACCAACATTTTCCGCAGAAAGAGACACTCATCAGCGACATTCTCGGCAATTCCGACCGCCGACATGTCCAGAAAGTGTTTCACAGCATACTCAACCAAAGAATCAGGACTACGGACGGGCGCACCCCGAATGTCATTGACTATCTGTCAGGAATTGACCGCATCGCCAATTTCTCGGATCCCGTCCTGATTGAGAGCACCCGTCTATGCAACAATTTCCAATATGACCTGCGGAAATATTATGCCGACATCCACGAGGAGCATCTGAAACGTCTTCACGACCTGACAAAACATCAGATCAGCCATATCATCGACCGGGGCATCCGTGAGAGTGTTTTCCGTGACGATTTTGACAGGTGCACCATGACAGACATTCTGGCATGTCAGTGCATGTCATCACTGCATCATATCTTTGAAGCCTATCACAAACCCGTCCAACAGAAAATGGCATTGAATTTGTTCGCATCTTCGATAATACGCATGCTCTGCAACCAACAGGGTCTTGAGTATTACGGACAGATTCAACCAAGATTCAATCCGGCGGACAATTCTGACATATCAAAATAAACGACAATGCATATTCAAATGAAAAGATTCAAATGGATTCTGGCATTCTGCCTGACAAGCATAGTGGCCTTTCCACAGGAAGCTACGGAAAGCGGCATTCTCCAGTTGAGCCTGAGCGAGGCCCAGCATTATGCCGTTGAAAACAACCGGACTCTGAAGAATGCCTCTCTTGACGTCCTGAAATCCAAAGCCAGCCGTTGGCAAAGCATAGCCAGCATGCTTCCGCAGATCAGTGCCACAGGAGACTACTCCAAAATGTACGATAAGGATTTCAAAGATTACAAATTGGAACTCGGTGTCATGCAGCGCGTTCTGCCTCCCACCGGAACGATGAGCGTCACTTCCGCCATGGCCATAAGCGGTGCCCAGATCATCGCCGCCAACATGAGCAGAATAGCCATGAATCTGTCGGACATCAGCCAGCAGCAGAGCGTACAACAGATACGGGATCAGGTGAAAACGATGTATTATTCCGCCCTGGTGATGGAAGAGACCATCCATCTGCTCCAGAGCAATTATGAGAATATGGACAAACTGTATCAGTTCACAGACGCTTCCGTCAGAGTCGGCATTTCGGAACAGACCGATGCTGACCAACTGCTCGTCCAGCTTGCCACGATGCAGACGGGTATCAACTCAAGCGAGCGCTCCTTGGAGATGGTCTATAATTCGCTGCGGTTGCTGCTTGGTCTCGAAGCGGACACACCCCTGGAGCTGACAGACAGACTGAAAGACCTGATCAACATCGACTCCACCACTTCGCTGCTGAGTGAGGATTTTGTTCCCGACAACAACTACAGCTACCAATTGCTCAAAGAGAGCACGAAACTGAGCAAGAAGCAGGTCAGCGCCGCCAAATGGAATTACGGACCTTCTATCAGCACCTTTTTCCAATATTCCCGACTGACCCACTTCGGAGAAGACGGAGGTTTTGATATGACACCTCCTTATATGGTGGGAGCTTCCGTCAGCCTTCCTATTTTCTCGAGCGCCAGCCGCCTGAGCGCCGTCCGTTCCGCCAAATTCGATTATGAGAAACAGCTCAACACGCTGGATGAGACCGAAGAGTCGCTCCGTATTCAGCACAGCCAGCTCTGTTTCAACCTCAATTCCGCATTCGAGACCTACCAGACACAATGTCAGAATATCGAGGTGACGCAACGGGTTTTCGACAACATCAGCAACAAATACAAATACGGCACCGCCTCCAGTCTCGACCTGACCAATGCCGGCACCAACCTCATCACGGCCGAAAGCAGTTATGTCCAAGCCGTCATGGATCTGGTCAATGCCCAAATCGCCCTCGAAGAGCTGCTCAACATTGAGGCCGGCACCTTCAAAGAATAGAATAATCAACAACAATCAGACAGATATGAAACAGTACAGTTCAATTCTTCTTCTAAGTCTCTCCCTTCTGTGGTTTTGCAGTTGCGGGAATCCATCCTCAAGAGCGGCCAATAAGAATGCCGTATCCGACGATGAACGCATCGAGCAAGTGAAAACCTGCATACTCTCCCCCAACGAAATCGCCCGTGAAATAGAGATTTCAACCACACTTCAAGGTTATGAGACCATGAACGTGGCCCCCTCGCTGACAGGCCACATCGAGCACATCTATGTCGAGGTGGGCAACCGTGTACGCAAAGGCGAGAATCTTGTCCGCATGGACCAGAATCAGTACAAGACCGCCAAGCTGGCCTTCACCAACATGCAGACCGAAATGCAGCGTATGGAAGAGCTCCACAAACTTGGAAGCATTTCGGATCAGGCCTACGACCAGACGCAGCTCAGTTTCAACCAGACCAAGGAGAATCTTGATTTTCTGGAACAGAACACGTATGTCAAAGCGCCCTTTTACGGCGTCATTTCAGCCAAGAATTACGAAGACGGAGAATTATACAGCGGCCAACCCATTCTCACCGTCACGCAAATCAACCGTTTGAAAGCCCTCATAGCCATTCCGGAGAAGTATTTCCCGAAAGTGAGCGCCGGCATGGAGATCGAGATTTTCAGCGACATCTACCCGGATGAGGTATTCCCGGCCACGATAGAGCTGCTCTACCCGACCATCGATGCCTCCACCCACACTTTCCAAGCCAAACTCAACATTCCCAACAGCGATGAAAGACTCCGCCCGGGCATGTATATCAAGACACGCCTGTCGGTCGGCAAAGAGACCATCATCACAGCCCCCTATCAGGCAGTCATGAAACTCACGGGCTCCAACGACCGCTATATTTTCGTCAATGAGAACAACCAGGCCAAACGGGTGGCCGTCACGATGGGACAGCGCTTTGACAATATGATTGAGATTTTCGCACCCGAGATTGTTCCCGGCATCGAGATTGTATGCGTAGGACAATCCAAACTGGTGGACGGAGTCAGACTCAATGTGGTAAACGATTAAGAAGCTGCTAAAAATGAGCATCTATAAAACTGCGATCAACAAACCGGTCACGACACTTCTGATTTTCGTGGCCATCATCATCATCGGTATCTTCTGTTTTCTGAAGTTGCCGATTGACCAGTTCCCGGAAATGGAGCCGCCGTATGTTTCGGTGATGACCACCTACCCGGGAGCCTCCCCCAGTGAAATCGAGACCAATGTCTCCAAACTTCTCGAAAACAGCCTCAACTCGGTGGACGGACTGAAAGAGATCACCTCGACTTCGCGTGACAACATCTCGCTGGTGCTGATGGAATTCGAATGGGGAACCAACCTTGACGAAGTCATCAACGATATCCGATCCTATGTGGATGTGGCCAAAGAGAATCTCCCCGACGGCTGTTCCACGCCTTTCGTCTTCAAGTTCAGTTCCAGTTCACGCCCTATCGCCCAATACGCCATCACAGCCAAAGAAAGTTATGCGGGCTTGGATAAGATTCTGAACGACGAGCTGTTGCCTTTGCTCAACCACGTCAACGGCGTCGGCAACCTCTCGCTTTCCGGCACACCCGAACGTTACGTCTATGTGGAAATCGACCAGCAGAAACTTGACGCATACGGTATTCCCTTGGAGACGGTCGGAAACATGATCAGCGCCAACAACCTGAACCTGGCTTCCGGAACGGTCAAGATGGACAAAGAGCAATATTCGATGCAAGTCCGCAGCGAGTATCTTGAAAGTGCCGAAATCGAAGATATTGTCGTCACGACCACCTTGGATGGGCGTCAGGTTTTCGTCCGCGACATCGCCACCATCCGCGACACCATCAAAGACCTCAGTCTCGATGAGAAATTCAATTCCAGCGACGCCGTCCGTCTGATGGTGACCAAGCAGACCGGCGCCAATACGGTACAAATCTGCCACGACCTCGAAAAAGAGCTGAAGAAAGCCGAGAAGATACTCCCGACCGATATCAAAATTGTCAAAATCTACGACTCGGCCGAAGACATCGAACACTCCATCCGTTCTTTGGAAGAATCCATCCTGTACGCACTTCTGTTCGTAGTGCTTGTGATTCTGTTCTTCCTCGGACGCTGGCGTGCGGCTTTGATTATCTCACTGACCATACCGATATCGTTGGTAGTGGCCTTCATCTACCTGAAATTCGTGGACAGTTCGCTGAATATCATTTCGCTCTGTTCGCTGTCCGTGGCCATCGGTATGGTGGTGGACGATGCCATCGTCGTACTTGAGAACATCACGAACCATATCGAGCGAGGATCCAATCCGCGCGAGGCTGCCATCTATGCTACCAACGAAGTCTGGATCTCGGTCACCGCCACCACTTTGGTCATCGCCGTCGTGTTCATTCCCTTGACCATGCTTTCCGGTATCGCCGGCATCATGTTCAAGGAACTCGGCTGGATTGTCACCATCGTGGTC
>JAZRWU010000187.1:0-2066 GCA_045599885.1 Bacteroidales bacterium
CTCCGCCTGCGTGACAGGTTCCAATTGAGTGTATTCAAAATTATTATCCTTATAATCTATCACATAGACTGCGTGCCGGATAGCCTCCTCCACGACAAAATAGCCTCCGGAGCGCAATTGCCTCAAGACCGAAGCCCCGTCCACCGCTTCCAGCAGACTTCCGTCGATTTCACGCGCCCCGGCAGCGTCCTGCTCATATCGGTACCAGCGGATGCTTTCGGGATGAGGGGTCTCATACACAAGTCGGGCGTTCTCCAATCCGTAAAACACCAGCACCTCTTCCAGACCGGTAGCGGCGGCAGGAATATAGGAATAGGGAGCCAGGCCCTCACCGCTCGTGGAGAACCGCGCCTGCGCCATCAGGCCGATCAGCAGAAATCCTGTCAACAGAAAAAGCTTCCGCATAAAAATATCCTTAGAAGTTGTGGCAAAATTACGTAATAAATACGAAAAACACTACCTTTGCACAGATTCAACGATTATGAGAAAGCTGTTTTCCCTCCTTCTGTTGGCAATGCTGCTTCCGATGCTCAGCCTTGCGGCCGACAACATCAGCCTTGTGGACTATTCCGGCAAACAATATTACAAATACGAAGTCCAGCCCAAAGAGACCATCTACGGGCTGTCCAAACGCTTCGGAGTGACTCAGGACGAACTGATCGCCAACAATCCTTTTCTGACCGACGGACTGAAAATCGGACAGGTGCTGCTGATTCCCAAAGTCGTTGAACTCAAGGATGTACCGCCCTATACACCTCCGGTGGCCAACGTCCAGAGTCCGGCCGTCAGCGTGGCGTCAAGCCGCGATAAAACCGATGTCAAGGCGGTTCCGGCCCCGCCAACAGCCGAAACGGAGACGGAGGAGACGGCTGCCGGAAACGACCTGCAGCCTGCGGCGACGGTCTATGAGGTTCCAGCGGGCGACTACCGTACCGCTGACGACGGCCTTACACGCGTGCGGCTCGGTCACACCGTCGAGCCTCCCCTTTTGGAGATTCCGGCCGTGGAGGAAGTCAGGGACACAGTGGTCAGCCTGACGCTCAACCGCCCCGAGGCCGACCCCGAGCATACCACTCATTTCGCCATTCTACTGCCTTTCCTGCTGAATTCCAACGGCAATCAGGCCACACAGCGCTATATCGAATTCTACGAAAGCATACTGCTGACAGCCTCACAGCTCAAGGCAATGGGCTATTCCATCCGCTTCGATGTCTATGACATCGGCGTCAGTCTGTTCGGACTCCGCTCGGCCCTCAAGGAATTCTCCCTGAAGAACTGCGACTTCATCATCGCCGCGCCCAACACGGAACAGCTGCCCGAATTGAGCCAATGGGCTTTGGACAACCGGGTCAATCTGGTGCTTCCTTTCTCCTCACGAGTGGCGCAGACGGCCTCCAATCCCTATATTTTCCAGGTGATGCCGCCCTACACGCTGGTCTATGAACGTCTGCTCGACAGGGATTTCAGTTCCTTGAGCGGCAAGAACATTCTTTTGGTGCGCTGCAGTGACACCGATACAGAAGGCAACGAATACAAACTGTTCCAGGGGCTGCGCCAGAAACTTGACGACAACGGCATCCATTACCAGATGATTACCGAGAGCAGCGCGACCGCCTCCAATCTCAATGCCAAAATCAGCAACAGCCTCAGCACCTCCAAGGAAAATCTGATTTTCCCGGCACCGATGCAGGACAATTCGTTCAACCGTCTGGTGACGCATATAGGAGTGGCCGCCAACGCAGTGCCCGCCGCCAGAATCAGCCTTTGGGGCTATCCCGATTGGGTGGCCGGCAGCAAAAGCAGCCTTGCTCAGTTCTATGCGCTCAACACGCAGCTATACAGCACTTTTTATGCGAATTTCAGTTCTGATGAGGTTCAGGATTATATGAAATTGTATGCCTATACCTACGGAAAGGACATGCTTTCCACCTATCCCCGCTATGCTTTGATGGGGCATGACATTCTGATATATTTCACCGAACTGGCCACCGGCTGTGAGACAGGCTTGCCGATGTTGCAGAATGCCATGGATTTCCACCGTCTCAAGTCGGATCGTAGCCATGTCG
>JAZRWU010000188.1:0-2896 GCA_045599885.1 Bacteroidales bacterium
GCGGGCTATTTGAGCGAAAGGATAGGCAAAACAGGCCAAAAAGAGCTTCAAAAAAACCGAAAACTCTATAGTATATTTTTGTTGTAAGAAATTTAAACAGCTTCTTAGTAACGATGAAAAAATAACTTGGTAAAATACTGATGGATTTTTGAGGAGTTACTTAACAAAATAAAACATAAAGAGCAATGATAAAATTCCTGAAAGAGGAGCTCCAAGATTACAAGGTGCTTCTGGCCAAGATTCCCCCTTTGACGTTGAGCATTTTCGTGCTGTCAGTCGTGTCGATGAATCTGCTCGCCAACAAAGAACTGTTCCACACGTCGTGGATAGCCCTCGACTGCGGATTTGTATTATCGTGGATACCTTTTCTGCTGATGGACTGTCTCTGCAAAGTCTTCGGAGGGAAAACGGCCGCCAAAGTATCCATCCTCTCGATTCTCATCAATCTGATCTTTTTCGGCATTTTCAAGCTGATTTCTCTCACCCCGGGAATGTGGGGAGAGTTTTATGCTAGCGGGCTCAACGAAGTCAATGAGGCCCTCAACCATACTATTGGAGGCTCCAGTTGGATTGTGTTGGGATCTGCTTTGGCTATGCTAGTGTCGTCTATCGTGAATTCCGTGGTGAATATGGCCATCGGACGCCGTGTCGGAGGGGAAGGCTATGGCCATTTTGCCGCCAGGAGTTTCATTTCGACCGCCGTTTCCCAATTTGTCGATAATATGACTTTCGCTCTGGTGGTCAGCGTGCCATTGTTCGGATGGAATCTGAAACAAGTGCTGATGTGCTCGGTTTCGGCGGCCGCATTCGAGCTTTTAATGGAATTTCTGTTTTCCGGTCTGGGCTATCGGCTGGCCAAAAATTGGACGGAAAAACCTGTATGAACACACGGGGGCATATCCGCAGATACACCCCCGGTTTTCACTGTTATCATAGAAAGGTTATTGCCGTCAGTCTTTTTTATACACAATCGGATCGGCATCAGGAATGTAGTTGTACGGCACATAATGGAAAGTCTGCACAATTCTGCAGCTGCCCGATTTGGTACTGTAAACCATCACGATATTTTGCGAAACCGTATCCTGATTGCTGTATTGTCTCAATGCCCCGAACTCACCGTTCTTGAGAGCTGCCATCACTTTTTCCCGGTCAGAACGGTTGAAATAATACTTTTCTTTGTGAAAAATTTCCTTGGTCGGAGCGTACGCCCATCGGTCGCTTGAGCTGAAAAGCAGAATCAGGCCCACCACCAGCAGGCTGGCACCGGCAATCATAAACAGCATATTGAGAAGTTGTGAATTCTTGAACACGACGGCCAAAGCCAGCGACACGGCACCGGCAAGAATAAATATGGCTGTCTTGAGGTAATTTTTGCTTGCTTTGACGATGAGTTCATCGGCCGACCCAAGCATATCGGCTTTGGTAAGATCAATCATTGTTTTCTGTTTTGATAGTGGATAATAGAATAACAGTCCGACCGATACGGCCGGAAAAACCATAAGCTTGCACAGCTTCCACCATCAATTCAGAAGTCTTTGGTGTCCAAACACATAATAATCGCAGGATCGGGAATACATCCGCGATATCACGTTGATGAATAAACAAAAGGAACATTTATCCCTTCTTCCGCAGAAGACGGTATGGCGTTCGAAAGAACGGAGCATGTCACGGGAATGCGCATTACGGCCAGAGCCGGGCAAACGGCGGACAGGCATTTCCGGCACCGACAAAGCCAGAGGCAATACGACAAAATCCGACTGAAAACTGTCCGGCCTGTCGGAAGAATCGTCTGGGACAGCCAAAGCCGCTTCCACTTTCCAATCCTCGATGACCGATGTCGGGACCATTCCCTCACAGACCGAGACCTTCATCCACAGACAAGCCGACAGAAGAAATACCTTGAGATATTTCCAAACGGGAATGCGGCTGCAGACAAAGGATATTTTCATAATAAAGCGGATTCCTCTTCGGCCACCCTCACCAAAGTTCCGGCCAGCTCATCAAAAGCAAGTGCGACAGGAGATTCCTCGTTCAAAGCAATCGGAGTACCGGCATCACCCGACTCACATACACTCTGAACCAAAGGAATCTGTCCAAGAAGGCGGCAACCGGTTTCCTTGGCCAATTGTCTGGCTCCGTCTTTTCCGAAAATATAATAGCGGTTCTGAGGGAGTTCGGCGGGAGTGAACCAAGCCATATTCTCCACCAGGCCATACACCGGCACTTCGACCTTATCGTTGAGGAACATCGAAAGCCCCTTGCGGGCATCGGCCAAAGCCACCTGTTGCGGAGTAGTCACCACAATGGCGCCACTCAATTTAAGCGTCTGAATCAACGTGAGATGGATATCACTGGTGCCGGGAGGCAAGTCGAACAGCAAATAATCCAATTCTCCCCAGTTGGCATCCAGAATCAGCTGTTTGAGAGCATTGGAAGCCATACCTCCACGCCATAGCACCGCCTGACCGGCTTCTACGAAAAATCCGATGGAGAGGATTTTCACCCCGTATTGTTCGATTGGGACAATCAGGTCGCGGCCATCCACCATCTCCAGCATCGGCCGCGCGTCCTCAATATGGAACATTTTCGGGATGGACGGTCCGAAAATATCAGCGTCCAGCAGACCGACTTTATAACCCTGACGGGCGAGAGCCACCGCCAGATTGGAAGCGACTGTCGATTTGCCGACACCGCCTTTGCCGGACGACACCGCCACGGTATGACGGACAAACGGCAGGGGTTTCTCGGGCACATTCTGTGGTGCTGGAGCATCTTTCTTGAATTTCAGACTGATATTCCCTTGAATCTGAACCGAAGGATCCACATAAGTCAAAATGGCTTTTTCCGCCGCTTTGACCACCGACTTGAGAAAGGGATCGTTTTCTTTCTCGAAAAT
>JAZRWU010000189.1:0-11623 GCA_045599885.1 Bacteroidales bacterium
CGAATTTCAACGTCACAGAGTCGGGATAAGCGGTGAAAATGGAATCGTTGCCTTCTTTGCCACGTACCCAGAAGTAGTCGTTGTCGGGCAGGACTTCCACATTCTCATACTCATACAAATCTCCGGGAGTGCACGTCCAGAAAATGGTCGGAACATTCACCTCGACCGCACTACTCTTCGTTGCAGTCACAGCACCGTGCTTGGCCGTGAGGACTTTGTTGAGAGAATCGATGGCGAGAGCCTTGTTCTGTGCAAGCATATAGTCCCAAACCGTGGCATTGACGCGGGCATTGGCCACCTGCGTTCCACCGTAGTCCACATAGACGAAGTTGTGAATATCCGCCTTGGCAAGACGTTGGCCGGCCGAGAAGGCCACGTTGAAGGAAATCTTCGTGGCAGCCTTGCCTTCCACATTCGGCTTGTAGGCTTTATGGTTGTTGAGGCTGTCGGTCAGGTGGATATTGGTCAGATTCCAACCTTCGGCCAAGGTCACTACCATCGGGTAGCTCTTGGCGTAACGGCGCACACCCACCTTATTACGGTAACCGTTCACATTTTCCTCGATATAGAAGCCGGCGGCATCGAATTCCAACTGGCCGTATTCTATATTCCACCACTGGCCTTCGCCTTCCTGGCTGTACTGACCGTAGTCGGCCATAACCTCCAGCGTCGGACAGGCAGGCTGCTCCTCTTCCTTCGCACTCCGCAGCAAGGTCGTTTCACTTTCCTTGTCGATGACTGTCGGCATCGTAAATTCGAGCGTTTCGTTGAGTTCTTTGAGGAAACTCGGATCTTTCTTCACGCGGTCCCAAGAGGCACGGGTCATCGTGGCCAGTTTGTTGTTGTCCGAAAATTCGATGGCTGGTTTCTCGGGCTCGGTCTTCGACAAAGCGTCGATAATGCCTTGGAGTTTTTGAGATACCGTGCTGCTTTCGGAAGTCAGCACCGTCTCGATATCATCCAGAATATTACTGATACTGTCGAGCTTGCCAATCTTCTCCAGTTCGGAAAGATGGGCCAAAGAAGCGCTGTAATCGGGGAAGGTGATGGCTTCCACCGCACCCTTGATGGCCTGCAACTGCATCTGCGTGTTTTTGTCGAAGGTGTCGAGCGTGTCAATCATCAGTTTGAGCGACGCGTCGAGCAATTCTATCTTGCCCGGTATCGTTTGGAGCGCGTCGAGAGCCGAACCGATGTTGCCCAATTTGGTCGAAAGCCCGGTATTGGCCTGCTGGATAGCCGAGGCCACCGCATCAATCTTCTTCTCCATCTTGGCGTAGAAGGTATCCAGTCTCTCGCTGACCGGCCCGATGGAGTCGATTTCGCGTGCGATTTGCGCCATAGCCGCCTGAATCAGGGCCGATTGCTCCTTATAGTCACCGTCAAGCGTCTCGATGGCAGCCTTGATTTCCTTGATGGCCTTCAGGGTCGAGGTGTCGGAATTGGCGATAGACCCCGAAAGGGTCTTGCCCCAAGTCTTTATCAGCTCGCCGTTTCCGTCGAATCCGCTCTTGATGGCAGCCGAAATCACTTTCAATTGTGTATCGGTATTGTTCTTCAAAGCCGTCAGAACATCGACGATAGCACCCAGTTTGGCTTCATCGTCTCCCTTCAGCGATGAAATCATCTTGGTCATATCCACCAGATACGATACCAAGGAGTCGGACTGGTGCGACAGACTGTATTCAATAGAATCGGCCAAGGTCTTACCCAAATCGGTAATGAGCTTGCCTTCGCCCGTGAAGCCATTGGAGACAGAGGCTGTCAGAAGTTTCAACTGAGCGTCGGTATTGTTCTTCAAGGCTTCCAACACATCGGTCACAGCTTGCAGCTTCGAAGCGTCCTCGCCCTGAATCTTGGCAATCTTCCCGACGATTTCAACGAGGAACTTGTCGAGAGAATCGGTCTGGTTGGCCAAAGTCTTATCCATCTTGCCGATAGAATCGGTCACAGCCTTTCCAAGCTCGGTGATGAGCGTACCCTCGCCCGTGAAGCCCTGGTCGATGGAAGTAATCAAAGCCTTCAACTGCAAGTTGGTATTGTTCTTCAAGGCCGCCAATACCTGTTCGATGGCCGCGAGTTTGGCATCGTTGTCGCCCTTCAGGGAGACAATCGCCTCGGTCATCCTGACAAGGTATTTGTCCAAGGTGTCGGTCTGATTCTTGAGACCTTCCTTGATGGAGGTCGAAAGCGTGCTGCCCAAAGTGGCGAAGAGCGTGCCTTCCGCGTCGAAGCCGTTCTCCATCGTCGTGATGAGGAACTTCAGCTGTTTGTCGGTGCTGTCCTTCAAGGCTGTCAGGGCCTTGTTGACCAGCGCCAGCTTCTCGGAGGTCGTGCCTTCCAAGGTCGCCACCCTGGCGGCTATCAGTTCCAGACGCTGGTCGAGAGAGTCGGTCTGGTCCGCTATCGATTTCGTGATGGACTGCGATATGGTCGTGCCGAGCGTCTCAAACAGGCTCTTCTCGCCGGCGAAACCGTCGTTGATGGCCTTGCAGATCAGTATCAGCTGCGCGTCGAGGCTCTTGTCGAGCGCCTTGACGGCATCCTCTATCAGCGCCAGCTTGGCCTGGTTGTCCGTGCTGGCCTTGCCGATGGCCGTGGCCACCGCCTCTACCGATCCGATGAGCTCGTCGCCCAGACGCAGGTTGGATATCTTGAGACCCACCGGGTCGAGGTGTGCCGCGATGGTGTCGAGCTTGCGGCTGATGTCGCCCATCGAGGCGTTCAGCAGCTCCAGCTGACCATTCAGATTGCCGTCCAGAGCCGTGATGGCGTTGGCAAGGGCGTCCGATTTCGCACCCAGCGCCGTCGTCTGATCGGTGATGGCCTTCGACAGCTTCTTGCCCAGCTGCTTGAGCAGCTTGCCTTCCTGGTCGAAGCCGTCCGTCACGGCCGACGTCAGGGCCACGATCTGAGCATCGAGGCTGCCGTCCAAGGCCTTGATGGCCTCCTCTATCAACACCAGCTTGGCCTCGTTGGCCGTGCCCGCGTTCTTGATGGCCTTCACTACGGCCTGGATTTTCGCGGCCGTGGACTCGTTCATATCCTTGATCTCGTCCTTGATGCCCTCCAAAGCCACGTCGAGGTCGGAAAGAGCGTGGTTGAGCGTCGTGTCGAGCTCGGCCAGCGACTGGCCCAGACCCTGAAGGTCGGTGTCGATCGACGCCAGCGCCGTCTTCACCACTTCCGTCTGTTTCTGAAGATCCCCGTCAAGAGCGCCTATCAGGTTGGAGAGGGAGTTTATCTTGTCGGACAGAGCCGCCGTCTGGTCGTTCATAGCCTTGACTATCGTGTTGCGCAGCGATTTCAGCAGTTCGCCCTGGGCCTCGAAGCCGTCCTCGATGGCTGCCGTGATCAGGTCGAGCTTGCCGCCAGCGTTCTCGCCCAGCGTCTCGATGGCTGCCGTCAGAAGCTCCATCTGCTCCTTGTTGGTCGCGTCGAGGCCGCGGATCGCCTCCGTGATCTCGTGGAAATTGTACGACTGCACCATCGTCTGCCCGAAGAGAGTGCTCACGATGGCCGCGCGCATCAGGTCGAGCTGCTCACGCTCGTCGGCGAAGCCCTGGACCTGGGCCTCCTTGATGAGCTCCAGCTTCTCGCCGAAGCGAAGCGTCTGAGCCTCCACGGCGCCCTGCACCAGGGCCAGCTTGCTGACCATGTCCGTCAGGCCGTTGTTCAGTATCTTGCGGATCTCGGCCAAGGTCGCGCCGATCTCCTCTTCCGTCTTGTTGAGGTCGTCCAGGGAGGTCTTCGCCGCCGCGCGGAGGAGTTCCAGCTGTTTCGACTGCTCCATGAAGCCTTCGCTGACCGCATCCTCGATGAGACCCAGCTTGTCGCTCAGCGCGAGGCTCTGGGCGTTGACCGCACCCTCGATGAGACCCAGCTTCTTCGTGATGTCGCCGCCGGCGCTCTCCAAAGCCTCCTTGAACTCTATCATCTTCTCGGTCAGGTCCTTCGTCTGGTCGTCGAGGCTGCTGCAGACGGCCTCGCGCAACAGCTTCAGCTGCTCGGCCTCGTCGGCCAGCTTCGTGCTGATGGCAGTCTCGATGAAGCCCAGCTTCTCGGCCAGGGAGATGCCCTGGGCGTTGACCGCGCCCTCGATGAGGCCCAGCTTGGTCGTCACGTCACGGCCGGCGTTCGAGATGGCGTCCGTCAGCGTCTGGAGCTTCTCGGAGAACGAGCGCGTCTGGTCGGCGAAGCTGCTGATGACGGCCTCCTTGACCAGGGCCAGCTGCTGGTCCTCCTGCTTGAAGCCCTCCTTGACGGCGTCCTTGATGAAACCCAGCTTCTCGGCCAGGCTCAGCGTCTGCGACTCCACGGCGCCCTTCAGGAAGCCCATCTGGATGCCGAACTCTTTCTTGTAGTCCTTGTATATGAGGTCGAGCGTGCCCGTCAGCTCCGACATCTTGTCGCCCAGCGACTTCGTGCCGTCCTCCAGGCTCTTCTTCACGCCCGAGGCCAGCAGCTCGATCTGCTTGTTCACGTCGATGGTCTGGTTGTCCACGGCGTCAGACAGCGCTTTCAGCTTGTCGGCTATCGCGATGCGTGTCTCGCCCATCGCCGTATCAAGCGCCGCCATCTTGTCCGAGTAGGTCTTCTCCAGAGAGTTGACCACGTCCGTGATCACCTGACCCATCTTCTTGCTCTGTTCTTCCATGGTGAGGACGCCGTTGTTGACGGCCGCCTCCAGAAGGTCAAACTTCTGACCGATTGTAAGGTTCTGGGCAGTGATGGCCGACTCAATCAAAGCCAGCTTGTCTTGAATCGACGTGGTCTGGCTGCTGAGCGCCTGCATGATGTCCTGATAATCGGCGGTGTGTATCGTTGTCTGCTTGAAATTGATGTTGGGCGATTCGCGCATACACGAAACACCGGTAAACATCAATGCAGTCAATGCCATACATAAGAAAATGAATTTTCTCATAGTTTTTTTGCCTTGGTACATATCGAGAAATATGTTGGGTTTGAATTCGTTTTATCGTATCGGAAGACTACCAGTTTTTGAGATAGACTTCTGCTTTGCGCTGCTCGGGACCGGCGACGTTGCTTTCTTCGCCGATAGCCTTGGCCATTTCAATAAATTCTTCGGTGAGACCGTTGTCTTTGAGAATCTCCAAGACGGAATTGAGACGGCGTTCACTCAGTTTCTGATTGTGATGGCTGGCTCCATCCGACGATGCCTCGGCGACGATGGTCAGTTTGTGATGATTCTTCTTGACCAGACGGGCCAGTTCGGCCAGGCGTTCCTTGTCGGCCTGCGAAATCTTGGCTTGGTTGACATCGAAGAAGACGGTCAGGCCACGCTCGCCGTTGCATTCCGCCAAAGCTTCCTCCAGCGACTTGTTACGGTCTTCGAGCACACGGTTCTGGGCGGCGAGTTGAGCGATAGCCGCCTTATCCTCGTCGTATTGACGGGCAGCCACACGGCCCATCGACACCAGACCATCGTTCTCGGTGCGGACGCGGTGGAACTTGTCCATCCAACGGCTCACATCGGGCTTCTTGCCCACCAGATTCCAGCGCAGCACGAGTGCGGCCGTAGCCAGACCGTCGTTGGGCTTGTACTGATGATCGCAGTTGAACATATACTTGTATTCGCCTTTCAGACCCAAAGTGAGTTGGGGAATCAGGTCGTATTCCACGCTCAAAGTGGCGGGGACATAAAGCGCGTTGTACGAACTGCCCACGTTGTTGGCCCGCACATACGACTGAGTAGCCCAGTTGTCGGCCACTTCCACGCTTCCCACCTTGTTGGTAGGATCGGCCCATTCGTAAGAGCCCATCTCGACCGAATAGGTACGGCCTTGGGCCAGCATAAATCCGATTCCGGTACCCAGATAGAGGTTGAAACGCCGTTTCTGACGGTCTTTCCAGAGCTCCAGCAGATTGAATTCGGCCGACAGATGGGTATTGTGGAAAAGGTAGGTCAAATCGCTGTAGGCCAGACCGCCGTAACTGTTGATGATGACCATGCCCTCCAATTCGTCGGGAACGGGAATGGGCTGGAAATCGCGGTACTGCTGCTGACGCGAGAACGTGGTGAACTCATAGTTGAGTCCGAAACGCAGCCAGGGCTTGAAATTGTAGTTGAGCCCTGCGCCCAAATCCGGAGCCAATTCGGTAATCCAGTAGGGCTGCACATCTGTGTACTCGACGCCGAAGGCTTTGCTGGCCCCACCCTGTGCATAGAGACTCCAGGTATTGGTGCGTAAAGCCCGGCTATCAAGCACCGTGCTTTGGGCGACGGCCGAAACCGTCCACCCAAAAACACAGAGTGCCACGAAAAGATATCTTAACTTATTTCTCATTATTCAAATAGTTGAGGGATTTGAAAATGGAGATTAATTATTCTTGATACGGACAGGATTTACAATATTGCCACTAGCATCCACAAAGGTCACAGTAAGAGTATAAGTACGATTGGTGGAGGTAAAGTCAGTTGCACTGGTATGAGTAGCATCTATATACTGTCCCGAATAATTGTTCTGAGAACTGGTGCCGCGTATTGTTACAGTATAACTAGCATAATACTCTTTATATGTGCCGATTCCATTCGTTACTGAAGGAAGAAGGAAAACATCAGTACCGTTGTTTTTAGGTCTGTATGAAGAAGTAGTGGAAGTATGACCCTGCAAGGCGGGATTTCCGCTCTTATAGAAAATCGTAGGTACAGAGGGAGTACCGGCATCCTCTATCAGCGGGTTAGTTTTTACCGTAAGAGCTAGATTATTAACTTGTTGCGTTGTCAAAACCGACTTAATCACCGTATCAAAGTTTGCCTTATTAGCATTATAAATAGCTGTATCAATAGCGGCAGAAGTTGTTTGCGTATACCGAATAGGACTTGTACCGGATTTGTTGATTTGAGTTCTCGTGGTCTTCACATACGCAGGTCTCATATTGGCAAAAGTAGAGTCATTGCTGATATAACCATTCTTCAAATCGATAGTTAAAGTCACCGGAGACTTATAATACTTCTTTGAAGCATTATCAGCAGCACCGACTTCCCACACTTCGGTAGTGAGATAATAATAACTACCGCTTGCTGAAGTCGTGCATGAGGCCTCTACCGAATAACTTTCGGGATATCTTCTGAATTGCAAGCTGTTGTCATTCTGCTTAGCCTTCACCACAAATGTAGTGGCGCTTGGCGTTACTGAAAGGCTGGTATTTGAACCTTGGCTATACGCAAGTGCATGGTTTGCAGTAGATGCCGGTCTCGAATTATTACTATACGCGCCGGTTATCTTCAAACCTTTGTCAGAGTCATTCAAAATGGTTTGGATATCCGAATAGAAAGTATTGTACAATACTTCCGAAGCCACAGTTGCTACAGTGTTGTTATCGGAGAAGGTTACCAAATCAACGGCTTCCACATCCACATACGCTTGCTTGGCGGTGTATTCAAATGTCTCACCATTATAACCTGTAGTCGGTTTCAGATTGATATGAATATCGCGAGCGGTGCTCTTATCGTACTGCTCGGTGGCAGTGGCCACTCCATTCTGATAAGACGTGACTTTATACACTTTACCCTCAGCGGCTTCTTCCTCCGTGTTGAGCGATACAATCACCTCTTCCGGATAGCGATTGAAGGTAAGCGTACCTGCAGAATCGGTCTTCACAAGGAAGCTGCCCGAACCCAGAGCTGTCTTAACCGAAGCACCCTTGATAGCGTGCGTATTGTTGTACTGGATACGAGGTCCAGTCGCATTTTTATCTTGAGCCGCTACCGCTTTCAAGATATCATAAGCGGATTCCGAAATCGCCAAACCACCTTCTTCCCTATTGAGGATAGCATCCACCTGCGTCTTGTAGGTGCTGTACAATGAGGCATCTACTGTGGCGGCCTTGCGAGACTCATCGAAATCTACCAGCTTCTTAGCCTCCACTTCGATGTAGGCGGGAGTCTTTGAATAGTTATATGTGTTTACATTATATCCACTACTACCACTGAAAAGCTTCAAAGTAAGAGTTTCGGCAGAAATAGGATTATTAGTCGTGCTTTCGGCATTTATATAGCTACCAATAGCCACAAGATACTTTCCTTCCGTCAAGGAAAGAGCTACCGTGTACTGATCGGCGTACTTACTATATCTAGTAGAGTCACCTGATGGATCTCTACCCACCATTACAAAATGAGTGGTACCCTCTACAGGATTGCAGTTTCCAACAAAGGCATCGGTACCAGCCTGATATCGAATGGTCGGTCTATCGACAGCCGAGCCACGTTCGGCGGATTCAGGAACCAAATTAGTCACTTTCAGACCTTTAGTCATAATTTCATCAATCGTGGCTTTGTAATTTTTGAAGTTATCAACATGTACCGTAGCCACCGTCGAATCGGCATTGAAGGCTACCAACAGCTCAGGTTTACCATCTACGAAGGCTGGCTTACCGGTATAGGTAGAGTCGCTTTTACTGATAGAATTGACAGCTACTACGAAAGAGGTATCTTTTACCGTCGCATTCGTGGTATCATTCGGATTATAAACAAGGCTATTGGGCATATAACCGTAGTTAAACGATGAGGTCACCTTATAACTATTGGCATACTTGTTGAAGTTGAGCGTATCGTTGCTGCCAGTCGATTTGACAATGAAATATTCATTGGCATTGTCCGCCGTAGGATTGCTCAAAGTGTAACCCGAAGCTTCTATGGAGTTTTTCCAGTAAATAATCGGCGTGGTCACGTCTTCGTCAGGTCTGTCACCTTCAACCAGAGTCACATTGCTCAACTCAAGATCGGAAGTGAGGATTCCTTGAACGCTGGCGAGATTGTCGGCATAACGCTTGGAAGATTCCACCTTGGCCATCTTTTGGTCGCTGCTGAAGAATACCAGGGGCTTCAAGGCGCTCTTGACAACAGCCGTAGCATTGTCGGCCACAAAAACCCGGAAAGTATCTTTCTCCGTGAATGTGCCAGTCGGATACTCGCTGCGGAGGTAATAGTTACCATTTTCTGTGAGACTGGCTCTTACTTGCATCGAGGTCGGATACTTGCGGAAAATAAGGGTCTCCTCACCTGTCGAGACAAGTTGCTGTCCAAGGGCTGAACCAGCCACGGTATCGAGTTGATATGCGGTCTGGACGGTCACTTCGTCAGTGACATCGTTGCGCCAATAGATGGTCGGAATATCGCTGGCAGCCTCGGAAGTGGTCTGTTCGATTTTAATCTTGGAGAGCTGCAAGTCCTTCAGGAGCAAACTGGCGATATAAGTCTTTTCATCTTCTTCCAAGAGATCGTAATTCTCCTTTTTGATAGTGGCGTTGTCGCTGTTGACCGTCAGCATATTGTTCTGCTCGCAAGAGAGCGTGGCCACATCGTTAATTGAAATGGGATATTGGCCCTTCACCGAAATCTTGATTTCGTAACCATAGGCCGGCTTGATACTACTGCCATAGGCATCTTTGTACGAACTTTCAAGACCCAGCAGGAAGGCATCCTCGCCCTCCGGTTCAGCGAATTTCAACGTCACAGAGTCGGGATAAGCGGTGAAAATGGAATCGTTGCCTTCTTTGCCGCGTACCCAGAAGTAGTCGTTGTCGGGCACGGCATTCACCTCTGGATACAATTCATCGGGATTGCACGACCAGAAAATGGTCGGAACTTTCGCCTCAGCCGCTCTACCCTTGGTTACGGCCACGGTTCCCGGTTTGGCTGTCAATACTTTGTGGAGTGAATCGACAGCTTCCGTTCCCTGCTGGAGCATGTATGACCAAACCTCGCTGTTGACTTTTACCTTGAGAGGATCCGGATTGACTTCTACAATGTTCACGAAGTTGTGAACCTGAGCCGTAGCCTGCAGCTTGTTGGGCGAGAAAGAGGCTTTGAACTCGATGGCTTTGGCGGTCCGACTTGCCGGAGCCAGTTTGCTGTTGTTGTGGAGGCTGTCGGTCAGGTGGATATTGGTCACGTTCCAACCCTCGGCCAAGGTCACCATAATCGGATATTCCTTAGCGTAACGGCGGATACCAATCGTGTTGCGGAGACCGTCGATTTCCTCAATGACATAGAAGTCGTCGGCATTGTAGTTGAGTTCGCCCAACGAAACGTTCCAATGTTCATTGGCCTTACCGAAATCGGCCGTCACGGTAAGAGTCGGCTTCGTCGGTCCGTCGGCCATGGCTTTGCGCAGCATGGTGTTTTCTATGATTTCCAACTCGGAGAATTCCAATGTCTCATCGATGGTGGTGAGGAAACTCGGATCGCTCTTCATACGCTCCCAAGCCGCACGGCTCATCTTGGCCCGGCGGTTTTCTTCGTCAAAGACAATGGTCGGCTTCTCGGGCTCGATCTTCGTCAGAGCGTCGATAATGCCTTGGAGCTTGTCGGATACGGAGGTGCCGTCGGTGGTCAGCACGGTTTGGATATCATCCAGAATATTACTGATACTGTCGAGCTTGCCAATCTTCTCCAGTTCGGAAAGATTGTCGAGTTCGGTACTGTAATCCGGAATATTGGCAGCGACATCGTCCACCGCAACCTTGATGGCCTGCAACTGCATCTGCGTGTTCTTGTCGAAGGTGTCGAGCGTGTCAATCATCAGTTTGAGCGACGCGTCGAGCAGTTCTATCTTGCTCGCTACCGTTTGGAGCGCGTCGAGAGCCGTTCCGATGTTGCCCAACTTGGTCGAAAGGTCGGTCTTGGCCTGAATGCAAGCTGCAGACACCGCGTCAATTTTCTTCTCCATCTTGGCGTAGAAGGTATCCAGTCTCTCGCTGACCGGCCCGATGGAGTCGATTTCGCGTGCGATTTGCGCCATAGCCGCCTGAATCAGGACCGATTGCTTCTTATAGTCACCGTCAAGCGTCTCGATGGCAGCCTTGATTTCCTTGATGGCCTTCACGGTCGAGGTGTCGGAATTGGCGATAGCCTCCGAAAGGGTCTTGCCCCAAGTCTTTATCAGCTCGCCGTTTCCGTCGAATCCGCTCTTGATGGCCGTGGAAATCACTTTCAATTGTGTATCGGTGCTGTCCTTCAAGGCTTTCAGCATTTCTGCGATGGCACCCAGTTTCACGTCGTTGTCACCCTTGAGCGAGGCTATCTTCTCCGTCATTTTCACCAGATGCTCCGTGAGAGTATCCGACTGGTGGGCAATGCTTTCTTTAATCTGCTTGGACAAGGTGGTGCCGAGGGCCGTAATAAGTTTGCCCTCCGCATCGAAGCCGTTGTCGATAGAAGACACCAGTATCTTCAATTGCCTGTCGGTGCTGTCCTTCAAAGCGGTCAGCACTTCGGTCAAAGCTTCGTATTTCGAAGCGACGTCGCCCTGAATCTTGGCAATCTTCTCGGCAACCGTCACAAGATATTTGTCGAGAGAATCGGTCTGGTTGGCCAAAGTCTTGTTCAGCGTGCCGATGGAGCCGGCCACCTTTTCACCCAAAGCCTTAATCAGAGCGCCTTCGCCCGTGAAGCCCTCATCGATGGCGGCAATCAATACTTTTATCTGTTTGTCGGTACTGTCTTTCAGAGCGCCGAGCACCTGTTCGATGGCACCCAATTTGGCATCGTTGTCGCCCTTCAGGGAGACAATCGCCTCGGTCATCCTGACAAGGTATTTGTCCAAGGTGTCGGTCTGATTCTTGAGACCTTCCTTGATGGAGGTCGAAAGCGTGCTGC
>JAZRWU010000190.1:0-17898 GCA_045599885.1 Bacteroidales bacterium
CACCGAGAGGGCGTACATGCCGACAGCGTCACCACCGGTGGCACGGGCGCTGTACGACTGATTGATACCGTTGTCGTTATATACCCAATCGGTCCAGTCGGTCGTATTGTGGTTTTGCGAATAATAGACGAATGTCTTATCATCGCGCATCAGAGGCAGGGCGTCAATGGCATTCTGGCTCACGTTGGCACCTTTGAGCAATTCGGATACCAGCAGGCGGTGCTCTCCGGCATCGAGCATCGGAATGGTCTGGGGCGCTACGGAGACGCCGGCGGTGGCATTCACCACAATCTTGGTGACCATATCGTGTCCGCGTTTGGTCTCAATCATAATCACACCATTGGCGGCCTTGGCACCGTAAAGTGCGGTGGCGTCCTTGATGACGGTGATGTTCTCAATATCGTGTACCTCGATGTTGGCGAAACTGTTGGCGTAGAAACCGGCGTGGAGCGATTCGATGTCCTGATAATTTTCCAGAACCACACCGTCCAGGATGATGAGCGGCTGTGAATTGGACTGAATGGAGTTCATACCACGGATGAACATCATCGAACCGATGTTGGCCGTACCGTTGCGGCTGATGTTGCGGACCGTTCCGAGGCGGTTGTGCAGCACGTTCTCAAAGGTATATTGCGGCAAGGTCAATTCGATGTCCTCCACCATATCGAAAGCGGAACCGACAGGTTTGAGCTGGCTTTCGGTGGGCTCCACATGAGGACGGGAAGTCACCGGCGTCTCGAAGGAGGCGTTGAGCAGTTGAATGTCGATATGGTTACGGCCACGCCATTCCACGTCGCGGGTATCGTAGCCCGGGGCCGTGATGGTGATAATGGTCGAGGGATTCTTGGACCGGATGCGGTATGTACCGTCGGCCTTGGTGAAATAGGCGACTCCGCCCATACGCAAAGTGGCACCGTCTATGCCTTCTCCCGTGGCACCGTCCGTGACGATACCTTCAATAACGGTAACGGCCTCATCGGTCTGCGAAGCGGCTGTTTCGACAGCAGCACTGTCGGCAGCCTCCTGTGCGTAGGCAGCTGACACGTTTACCAGCAGCCCAGCAGCGAGTATCCAAAGTCTGATATCGGTTTTCATTTTTGTCATTCGCATAATAGGATCAGTAAACGGGTTCAACAATAATACAATCAATATACATATCGCGTGTGAATTCATCGAGTTCCTTGTTCTCCACCGCGCTGATAATCTGCAAAGTCGTGCCGTTGCCGTCGGCATCGACCGCATCGTGATACGGGAAAGTGAAAGGCTGGTCGGCCGAAGCGGTACGGGTAACCACCATGGTATCGAACTTATAGGGATTCACCGTATAAAGATTGTTGTTGGCATAAGTACGCTTGGCAATCTTACCCGACTTGTTGACCGACGAGAGGACGAAACGGAGTTTGGTAGGCAGGATTTTCGAGGAGTCCACCTCGCCTCCCCAAATAGCGGCAGGCAAAGCCTCGGGATTGGGAGCGAACACCACTTTAATCATATAGGAAGTGCTGAGCAGATTGTTAAGCCGGAACGTGACGTATGGCTTGACAGCCGTCGTAGTCGGACTGACATACATATACCAGAATATCTGGCTCCCGTTTTCATCCCGAACAGAGTAAGATCTCTGGAAAAGGTCGCGGGTGGAATTCTCGGCCGAGTCGGGAGACAAATTTCCGTTCATCGCCTCCACTATCTCGGTCGGACACCACATAGAGGGTTGCATGTGGAGTTGGGAGGCCCGATAGACGATACCGTTGCTCAAGATGGTATCTTTCATACCTTCAAAGAAAGCGCCCGGATTCTCAATTCTTTCTCCCCAGGTATTATAGATATAGTCTCTGGATGCCAGATCCGACGGTTCGTGCAAACCGGCAAAGAACATGTTCTGGAGCATCGCGCGACTGGTAAGTTCCTTCTGCATGGAATCAAGTTCCTCCTGAGTGATGTTCTGTTCCTTCACATAATTGGGATTCTGCACGAAATACGAACTGATCTGTTCGTAAGTCTCTTTCCAGGCATCGTTGTCGGGGACGATGACCGTCATGGAAGAATCCTCAGAACTGATGTCGCCATACATATTGAACATCCTGTTGTAATCATCGAAAATAGAGTCATACACCATCTCTCCGTTGATCACACCGATTTTCTGGCTTTCATCTTCCATGAACACGTGACGCTGATACGTGTTGATGAATTGATACATGGATTCGTATCCGGGTGTATGCTGGAGGAACTCCCAAATATTGCGGACATAAGGCTCATATCCGTTGAGGGTGTGAAGGACACCGTTGAGCACCGTCACATCTTTTTCAAGGAGTGCCTGAGCACCATACGAGAACACTTCTCCGGCTTTGGCAAAAGGAATGCGCTTCCCGCCGACCGTGCGGACACGGATCTCATCCAAGGCCAACTCATAGGTGGAATAGGGATGACGGCTGACATGATTCTTGACAATCTGCTGGATTTCAACCTCGGAATAGGTATCAATAGGATCCAGCACGGAATTGTCGGGTGCCCAGACAGTGTAGAACTGAGTTTGGGCCAATTTCTCGGAATAACCTGTTTGCTCCAGCATCTGAACGAATTCGGAGAGATTGCTCCGGCTCTTCAACGCATCCATCAACGTCATATCAAGGACATCCCCATGCGATGAATAATGTTCCTCCCACGTAGGATTGGTGCATGACCAACATCCTGCCAGAAGAGCCAGAAACAGGAACGGTTTGAGTTGTTTCTTCATATTGCGCATATTAATAATCTTTTTCGGAAGTAGAGGTGATTTCATAGAACGGATTCTGGACCATACTCTTGTTGCTCGTCATCTCAGACTCTGAAATCGGCATATAGATAGAGTTCATATCCTGAAGTTTGTTCAATGCCAAAGCGTTGTACTTTTCGGCCACCTTGGTGCAGAGATACATGGTATTGCCCTCTTTCCGGCAATGACGGACCAGGTCGAACCAACGTTTGCCCTCGAAAAGGAACTCACGCTGACGTTCATCGAGAACCAGTTCACGCATCTGCTCCTTGCTCTGATAATCGCGGATACGCAAGGTGTCATAAAGAGGATTGAGCGTGTAGTTGCCTCTCATATACGTCTTGTTGATGAAATAGATGGCGGTATTCAGTCTCGGGTCGTTCTCCGAAGCGGCCAGTTCCACCTCGGCCTCGGCCTTCATCAGATAGATATCGGAGAGGCGGTAGAAAATCCAGCTGACATATTTCTCACTCCGATAGGAATAATTGTACACACCAGGTTCCGCACTGCTTTCAAATACATCATTACAGGCATATTTGGCAGGATCAGCCAGCGATTTGTTCTTGGGCTGCAAACTACCACGGCCGCTATTACTGCTCGAGACGGAAAGCGGAAGACGTTCGTCCGTCATTCGGAACAAGTTGCCGGCCATATACAGAGAGTGTCCCACATCGGTAGAAAGCTGCGCATAGGATTTGGAATCTCCATAAAGGGATGCCACCGATCCGTTTTCCTTACCGTTGGTGGTGAACTGGAGTGCGAATATCGCCTCCTGGAAACAGCGGTCGTATGAAGCTTCAGAACCGAAAATACGGATCCACATTTCGGGGTCTTCGATGAGTTTCTGTTTGGAAGCTTCCCCTAAAGACTCGTTATAAGCGAGGAATTCGTCGCAGACATCGGAACATTCCTGATAATAGCCTTGCCAGAGACAGATGTCGGCCAACAGAGCCCGGATGGACTGGCTGGTGAAACGGCCGATATTATAGGAAGTGTTGTTGGCGCCAAAAGAAGTACGGGCGTTCGGAATAGCCTCGCGGAGAGAGACAATCATGGAATCGAGCACTACTTTGCCATCGGTCTTGGGTATATCGAAACCTTCGGTATCGTCGATGGTAGGCTCCATACGGAGAGGCACATCACCGAACGTGCGGACCAGATAGAAATAACAGAGGGCCCGGACGGCCTGAGCCTCGGCACAAAGCGCGCGCATCTCGGAAATGGAGAAGTTCATGTCTTCCTGCAGCACCGTGGGAGCGAAATGCAATACGGTATTGCAGAAATTGATGACCACATAGAAAGCAGCCCAGTCGGACAGCGTGTTGTTGGCCTGAATGTTCATTTCCATGATATTCTGCTGGTCGGTCGAGACATTCTCACCCGCCACGACATTGTCACTGCGGATTTCTCCCCATTGGATGACACGGCTCATGAAAGCATCCTCCTGCATGGAGCGGTAGCACGATGCCACGACACTTTCCACATCCGTACCGGATTTCCAGAAATCCTCCAGAAGAGTCTCACCTTCAGGATAGAGAATCAGCCACGAAGAACAAGAATTCAGACCGAAGGCGACAAGCAGCGTCAAAGCGGTCAAACGAAGTGAATATATTGTCTTTTTCATATCTGTACCGAATTAAAAACCGACTCTTAAACGAAGAAGCACATCTTTGGGACGCGGCGTTTTGCTGCCATCAGTAGCAACGGAGAAACCACCTGTTCCAACCTCAGGATCCACACCCGTATATTTGGTGAAGACAGCGATGTTCTGAATCGAGAGATAGAGCGACAGCGAACTGAGGTGATAGGGTCTGATGATTTCACGAGGCACCGTATAGTTGAAAGTGAGATACTTGCAACGGAGGAAGGAGGCGTCTTCCACATAACGGCTGCTGCCCAACCAGTTGAAACCGTAATTATAGAGGGCACGCGGCATCTCGGTCTGGTCGCCTTCCTTACGCCAGCGCCAGTTGACGGCCACGCTCTGGTTGTCGTTGGAGTACATATTCTCCGCCTTCATACGGGCCTGATTGACCACTTTGTTGCCGTAACGGAAGTTGAAGAAAGGAGAGACAGAGAAGTTCTTGTAACGTAACGTCAGTCCGAAACCACCGTTGATTTTCGGCAGCGAGTTACCGAGATAGACGATATCCAGCTCATCGATGCTTCCGTCGGAGTTGATGTCGCGGTAAATCGCGTCACCGCCTTTGAACTCATACTGCGCACCTTTGCCATAAGCGAAATACATCGGTTTGGTGTTGCCTTCGGCGTCGAAAATCACCTCTCCCTTGGAATTGCGGACCACCGGACAGGTAGCATCCGGACGGGAAGGATCGTAGTTGTTGTACTCATAGACACCGTCGTAAACGAAACCGTAGATAGAACCGATGGAGTTGCCGACCTGGATACGGGTCAGATAGGAACCGTTGTCATAGCCGAAGTCCTTGTTGTACTGCTCCAAGACATCCGGCGTCAGTTCGACAATCGTATTGCGGTTATTCGAGAAGTTGAAGTTGAAATCGACCCGGAAACCGTTGACATCCACCACATTGCGCATATGGGCATTGAATTCCCAACCATCGTTGTTCATCGTACCCACGTTGCGGTTGGGCAAAGCGGTGAAACCCGAAGAACTTGAGATACCCAGATTGCTGAACAACAAGTCGGTCGTATGCTTGTGATAATAGTTGAAATCGAATCCGTATTTACCGTCGAGGAATTCAACATCCAGACCGAAGTTGTTTTGAGTGGTCTTTTCCCAACGCAGTTCCGAAAGCTGCAGGTTCTTGGGATACATCGCAATCATATCGATGTACGGCTCGGAGAATTTGGTATAGCGGCTGAAATAAAGGAAGTCGTCACTGGGCTCATTACCGTTCAGACCCCAACTGTAACGCGGAGAGAAAAGCGAGATCACATCGCGGATAGGCTCGAAGAAGGGCTCGTCACTGGTAATCCACTTGAAAGACAGACCGGGGAAGAGACCGAACTTGTAGTTGTTACCGAACTTCGAGCTACCGGCCTGAGTCAAGGTAAGGTCGGTGATGTAACGGCCTTTATATGCGTAGTGGGTAGAACCCGCATAACTCATGGAGCGCGATTCGCTGTAACCGCTGGACATCGACTTGACATAAGAGTTGAGCGATGCCGAAGTGATTTCTGAGGAAGGCAGACCCGAAATAGACATACCGAGAGACTCGCTGCTGCCCATCGATACGCTGAAACGGCCCATGATCTGGAAGGAATGGTCGCTGTTGTTGAAGACGGGACGGTAAACCAAGTCGGCCTTGGCACTCATACTCGTGCTCTCGCTTTCCGAACGCTCCGAAAGATTGACTTTGTCGTCGTTCCATGTTTTGTTGGAAGCGACTTTGGGGAAGAAAGCGGTCTTCTGCGAACTGTTGATATCAAACGAGACGCTGGAGTTCAATCTCAGCGAACTGGCCGTGACATTGCGGTCGAGGAATTCGTAACTCAAAGTGAACACCGGCGAAGTACGGTAACTCTTGGTGATGTTAGTCGCCAGCATGGAAACCGCCACAGGATTGCTCAGAGCCTTCTGGGAATCGTTGAGTTTGGAATCCTGACGGATATGATAATAGTTTTCCGTATCGTTACCGTTCAAATCCTGGGCATAGACGCTGAGGTTAGGCATCTTCTGATAGGCGACACCCAGCACATCCTCGTAGTTCTTGGGGTTGTCGGAGAACGAATAGGCGAAATCCGAACTGAAACGGATACGGTCGGACACCTGATAGTCGATGGTCGAACGGAGACTCATACGGTTCAAGGCCTGTCCGATGACGGTACCTCTTTCGTTGGTATAGGCGGCAGATACGCGGAAAGCCACTTTCTCACCACCACCCGAGAGAGTCACGTTGTTGTCGGCCGACAGAGAACGGCGGCTTACGATATCGCGCCAGTCGTTGTTGTTGTTGTAGTTCTCGTATTCCGTAAAGTTGGTATCGTAATTGAGCTCGGGAATATCCGAAGCGGTGCCGTCCAAGTGAGGCAGATAATATTCCTGCTTCATCAGCATCGTATAGTCGTCACCCGTCAGCATATTCATACCCTTGGGCTGTCTCGAAGTCTTGAGCGAGAGAGAGTAATTGACACGGACCGGACCGGCCTTACCTCTCTTGGTGGTGATGGAGAGCACACCGTTGGCACCTCTCGTACCCCAAATGGCTGTAGAGGCGGCATCCTTCAAGACCACAATCGACTCAATATCGTCCGGGTTGACCGAAATCAACTGTGCGTAAGCATCCTGGTTGGCCGTCGCAAAATCGAAGTCATCGTCAATCTTGGTTTCGAAGATGATGTCGTTGACGACAATCAGAGGTTCCGAAGTAGCGTTGATGGAGGTGGTACCACGGACACGCATCGACATACCGGCACCCGGCTCACCCGACACGTTGACGATATCCAAACCGGCGATACGGCCCTGCAAGGCATCATCGACCGAAGTGACACCGATGCCTTCAAATTCTTCGGCGCTGATCTTCTGCATAGCCATGGAGACCTCACGTTGAGGAATCGAGAAACGGCCGTCGTCCATCATCGCCTGAGCCGTGACCACAGCCTCCTGAAGAGCGTGTGTCTGCTCGTCCATAGAGACGTTGATGACCTTCTTGTCTCCTATGACGACATCTTTCGTCTCAAAACCGATGTATTTGAAACGCAGGGTATTTTTGGGATTCGACACCTGAATGACGTATTCACCGTCATAGTTGGTCACCGTAACACCCACGACACGGTTGGACGGATCCAACTCAGTGATGGCCACCGAAATCAGAGGTTCACCGTCGCTGGAAGCGATAACCTGGCCTCTCACGACATTGGACTGCTGCTGTTGAGCAAAAGCCCCGAGGCTCACGGACAGTGCCAGAAGCACTGAAAAGCTGTATTGTAATAAAGTCTTCATAATCAATTCGCTTTCTTACCTTCTTTGGTATTGATGCAGATTTCGTTGCTGTAGCCGACCAAAGGCTCTTTCGAGGCATTGGCGGGCAAGCTGGTATCCGTGCCGTCCACCGCCCACTTGCTGACAGCATACGAGCGGATGTACAACAGCGTGTCCGAAGGAGAAGTGGCTTCGGGATAGTTGACGAAATACTGGAGGTTGGTGACAATATCGCTGTTGGCATCCAATTCCACCTGGCCGCTCGTGGCACCGGGCTTGTAAGTGGGATTGGGCGTGCGGCTCCAGCAGACACCCCGGTGAGTGATCACATTCTTGTCGAATGCCACACCGTCACCATTGTCGTTCACCGACATACGGATACGGACATTCGTGGGATTGATGCTGTAGGAGTGCGATACGACAGGCGCCTTGATATAATTGAGGTAACCGTCTATCTGATGGATGGTGGTACGGGCGGAATAATCGTTGGCCGAAGCCTCCACGGTGGTTATATCCTTACCCGAGAAGAAATAATCGCGGCACATTATATTATACAGGCCTTCGTCTTTCTTGACCTTGACCGGTTCGCGGACAAACTTCTCCAATCCGTTGGTCTGAGCCACGGTGGGCACCAGATAGATGTCTTCACCGTCCTGAGTGACGTTCAGGTTGTAGAATTTGCCCGTGATGGAGTTCTTGGTGGCTGTCTCATAACGGGTCGAACGGATAGGTTTACCCTTGATGAACACCGAATTGTCCTGGAAGTGATATTTCAGGAAGTTGACCAGTTTCTCGGTCTTGGCCGTCTTGAGGTTGGCATCAGTCGTAGCGGCGATTTCGTCCCAGGTGGGAAGACCGTCGGCGTGAGCCTTCTGCATGGCCTCGTTGGTCGGCACATACAAGGTGTAATGATAAGCCGAATAGAAACTGAGGTTCATGGAAAGGCCGGAATATCCCGAAACATTCTGGAAGAACGCGTATTTGGGATCCGTCACATCCCGCAGGTCGTTGAAGAACTCCTTGAACGAGCTGTATTTGTTGAGGGCCTGATATACTGAGGTCAGCGGCTGCTGCATCAGTCCGTCCACAAAATAGGTGTTGCCATTACGCAGATGATACATCGTATCGGTGTTGACCGTATAGCTGTCATGGGCTTGTTTTTCGTCGAGCCAGCTGCTGCTGTGACCCCACTTCATGTTCTGCTCCATGTTGCCGCCACCGAGGAAATGGGCGGTACGGATATCGGAAGGATCGTCGAAGACCACGCGGATGAAGCCCTTGCCTTTGGTCTCGTAGTATTCCTGACCGGGATAGATGGAGTCCACGATGATATGGTAGTCCATGATTTCGTTGATCAGAGCCTGAGTTCTGGAATCAAGCGACTCATTCTGAGAGGAGAACTTGTTGATGTACTCTCCGGGTTGGCCGGTGGCCTCGTCGTAGGTATAACGCCAGCTCTCAATCGTTCCGTATGTCTCATCATAACGGAAGACCAGCATTTCTTTAGTGCTGTGCCCTTGAGCCGAAGGATAAATATAGCTGCCCAGATAACCGTCACGCGGAACGATGAAAGTGAAAGGAGGAACCACGTCGGGATTGTAGGCGCTTTCCATGGAACGCAGGTAAATACGGAAGTCGAGGTTGCGCACGGCATAGTTGAAGACCCGGGTATCGGCGGTCACCAGCACAGGAGCCATGACAGACACATAATCGATAGGCGGGAACACCCGGTTGACCACATAGACCGCACCGTTGGTCGTGACACGGGCGCGGTCCACATTCTCGGGCTTGATGAACATCTCGTCACCGTCTTCGTTGGTCAGGCCGTTGAACTTGCTCGGCAGAGAAGCGGTGAAGGAGTACTGCATGTGTGAATTGACAAACATCGCGGCGATATCGTCGGGCACGCTGTCCCATACTTTATAACGGAGATACATGAACGATCCTTCGCCTTCGGGGGAGAAATAGCGGTTCATGGCTTCGTCGCTCGGAACAAACATCGCGGCCATGTCGTCGGTGGCGGCAGCATTGCGATGATAGCCGTTCCAGCCGGGATTGAACAGCAGCAGCTTGTCGGAACTGATGGAACCGCCGCCATTGGGAGCCGAGGTGGCACCGCCCGTTGCCGAGAAATAACGACGCTCAAACAGGGTATCCTGCAGGGGGAAATCGGGATGGAGCTCGCGGTAGGTCGCCGTCACGGACTCCAAAGGATAAGGTGCGCTGTAACGGTCGAGCAGCGAATTGAAGGTGCTCAAATCTTCGTCCTCGCGGATGAACTGCGCCATATTGGGTTGCGGAAGCAGCAGACCGTCGAGAATGTGGACGTAACCGTTTTTACAGGTGATATCGCGGTCAACAATCTTCTTGTCGAACAGGTGGGCGTCTCCCCTCTTGCGCGTGGCACCGTTGAAAAGGATGGAGAAATCCTCGTCGGTGATGCGCTTCTCATCCATCTGAGGTTGGAAGAACTGGACCAGATACGGCGAATTGTTGTCGTTCAACAGATGCATTCCCTTGTTGTAATAGGGCGCGAAATAAGAGTTCATCGATGGATTGGGAAGTTGTTCCTCTTTCTCGAAAGAGACAAGGTCGAGCGGGTCGAGAGAGGTCGTGCGGCGCATCACCTGACCGTAAAGATAATCCGGTCCCGAAGAGAGCAGCTCGATAAGGTTGGCGTCGTTGACCATCGCATATTCCATGATGCGGTTCATCATCGTGCGGTCAAAATCCTCGAAGCAGCGGATACCATCGTCGTTATCAGCGAAATATGCGTTGAAAGCGGAGTCAGTGCAGACGAACATCGTCTTGCTGCCGGTCCGTTCAAGCACCTGGGTGTAGTTGCAAGAGTCGATTATCCTGCAGAAATAGTCAAAACGACCGTCTTGACTAAGAAATTCGTAGATACTCGATCCCAACCATTCAGGTTCCCTGTCATCGTAATAATAGGGATCCTTACAGGCTGAGAATGAGAGTGCTGCCAACGCAAGCGCCCCATAAATCCATTTCGCGTGTCTGATCATAACTGTATTTTTGAATCTTTGTATTTCGCTTTTTATGGTTAATTTTGCGGCAAATTTAAGAAAAAGAATTGCATTTCGTCTAATTCGTTTTAGCAAAATAGCATCTATTTTTCCCGTTTTTGCATTTTTTATATTTATGATAGACCCCGCCACTGTCAACCGGATTTTGGACACCGCCCGCATCGAGGAAGTCGTGGGCGATTTTGTCAGCCTGCGCAAACGTGGCGCCAACTATATCGGACTCTGCCCTTTCCACAACGAGCGGACGCCCTCGTTCAGCGTTTCCCCCACCAAAGGCATCTGCAAGTGCTTCAGCTGCGGCAAAGGCGGCAACGTGGTGAATTTCATCATGGAACATGAGCAGATGAGTTACTACGAGGCTCTCAAGTGGCTGGCCAAACGCTACCACATCGAGGTCGAGGAAAAGGAGCTGAGCGAGGAGGAACGGCAGAACCGCAGCCGCCGCGAGAGCCTTTACGTCATCAACGACATGGCCCGCGACTATTTCTGCGACGTGCTGCACCACCATCCCGACGGACGCGCCATCGGTCTGGCCTATTTCCGCCAGCGCGGCATCCGTGACGACATCCTGCAGAAATTCCAGCTCGGCTACTGCACCGAAGAACGCGAGGCTTTTTCCCGGACGGCGCTGGCGAAAGGCTACAACCGGGATCTGCTCGTCCAGACCGGCCTCAGCATCGCCGACAGCAACGGCAGACTCTTCGACCGTTACCGGGGACGCGTCATTTTTCCCGTGCTGAGCGTTTCGGGCAAAGTCGTGGCTTTCGGCGGCCGCATCCTCCAGAAAAGCGACAAACTGGCCAAATACATCAATTCGCCCGAATCTGAAATTTATCATAAAAGCAACGAGCTTTACGGCCTTTTCCAGGCCAAGCAGGAAATCGCCAAAAAAGACCGCTGCTATCTGGTGGAAGGCTATGTGGATGTGCTCTCGATGCATCAATCCGGCATCTGCAACGTCGTGGCTTCCTCGGGCACTTCTCTGACTTCCGGGCAGATACGGCAGATTCACCGCTTCACCGACAACATCACCGTGCTCTACGACGGCGACCCGGCCGGCATCAAAGCCTCCCTGCGCGGCATCAACATGCTGCTGGAAGAAGGTATGAACGTCCGGGTGCTGCTCTTGCCCGACGGAGAGGATCCCGACTCTTTCGCCCAATCGCATACCGCTGAAGAATTCTCCGATTTCATCGGGCAAAATGAGAGCGATTTCATTCGTTTCAAGATAGGAATCCTGCTCAAGGACTGTGAAAAGGATCCTTTGAGCCGGGCGAAGGCGATTTCCGACGTAATCGACAGTATTTCATTGATTCCCAACGAAATAATCCGTTCTGAATACATACGCGAGTGCGGACAGCTGATGCAATGCTCGGAAGAGATGCTGCTGCGTCAGGTCAACCAAGCCAGGGAACGTCATCTGGAGCGCAGCCGGCAGCAACGCGAAGTGGAACGCCGCCAGGCCGACTTCGCCGCCCGCCAGAGCCGCGAGGCCACCGTCACCCCGTCCGACTCCGGGGCCGGCCAGCCCGAAGAAAGCGACCCGGCCGGTCTTTCCACCGCGCCCGAGAATCTGTTCCACCCACAGGCGTCTTCGGAAGGACAGACAGACAGCCGGACGGCGGAACCCGCCCCATCGCCCGAACCGCCGGCAGATCCGGCAGTCAAGGTTTTCGAGCAATACGAACGCAATCTGATTCAGGTGATTGTGCGCCACGGAGAGAAAGCCTTCGGCAACGGCAACGTCATCGACTTCATCTACGACGACCTTCAGAACGACGAAATCGTATTCAGCCATCCGCTCTACCACCGGATGCTGGAAGAAGCCCATCTGCACAGCCACGACGAGGGTTTTGTCGCCGAACGCTATTTCCTGAGACATCCCGACGCCCAGATCAGCCTCTGTTCCGCCGACCTTTCGACCGAACGCTATGAACTCAGCCGCATCTTCACCGAAGCCAACGAAAAAAACAACGTCCGGGTATTTCAGGCCAGAATCAGGACCGAAGAGGAAATGCTGGACGAAGTGGTGCCCCGACTCATTGAAGAACTGAAATTCCGTGTTCTCAAAGAGCAGATCCGCGAAGTCTGCCAGCACATTCTCGATGCGGAGCGCCGTGGTGACAGCCAGACACTGACAGAATGGCAGATTCAATACCGCGACCTCAAAGACATCGAGCGGGAATTCGCCAAACATCTCGGAGAGCGCATCATCAGCCGTTGAAAAATATCCGTCAGGTTCTCAAAATTCCCTCATTTGTTAGCGCAATTCGAATCCGCTTCTTATTTTTGCATGATATTTGCATAGCAAGGAGGAATACAACACTATAACCATCCATACTTTTTATGACAGAAAACCAAGAATTGCTCGATCATATCATCGCTGCCATCCGCGAAAAAAAAGGCAAGGCCATCCGTTCAGTGGATCTGAGCAAGCTCGATTCACGCATCTGCGACTGTTTCCTCATCTGCGAAGGCAGCTCCAACACACAGATACAGGCCATCTCCGAGTCCATCCACGACTACGTGCGTGACCATATCCACGTCAAGCCATACGCGGTGGAAGGGACCCGCAACGCCCTTTGGGTGGCCATGGACTACGGCAACGTGATGGTTCATATCTTCGACCGGGCCACCCGCAGCTATTACGACCTCGACCATCTCTGGTCGGACGCTGTTTTGACGGATTACCCCGATGAAATCTGACATTATGAACAATCCATCCACCCCCAATCCCAACGGTCCGAAACAGCCTCAGCGCCCGGGCGGACCGGGACGCCCTGCCAACGGGAAACCTTCAGGAAAATCCCCGAAACGCTTCAATATTTATTGGATTTATCTCCTGATTCTCGCTTTGTTGCTGGGCAGCAGCCTGTTGGGCGGCAAAGGAGGCGGCATCCGGGAGATTTCCTGGACCAAAATGGAGGAATACATCCTTCAAGGCCAGATTGACAAAGCCGTCTGCATCCACAACAAGAATCAGGCGGAGCTCAGCGTCAGGGAATCGGCTCTGACCGATATTTTCGGCGAGGACGTCAACAAAAACAACCCACCGAGACTGATGGTGCGCATTCCCTCCGCCGATGAATTCAACGCCTTCATCGCCGAAGCCCGCCAGCAGAACGGGGATCTCGATCTGGAAGTCATATATAAGGAAGGATCCAACACCTTGGTCAACATTCTGGTCAACAGTCTGCCCTTCGTCCTTCTGTTGGTATTCTGGATTTTCATCATGCGCCGTATGTCGAATGCGGCAGGCGGTGGCGCCGGAGGCCAGGGCGGCGTGTTCAGCGTCGGCAAATCCAAGGCAAGGCTTTTCGACAAAGGCAGCGACGACCGCGTCACGTTCAAGGATGTGGCCGGCCTGGCCGAAGCCAAACAGGAAGTCGAGGAAATCGTGGCCTTCCTCAAGAACCCCAAGAAATACACCGACCTCGGTGGAAAAATTCCGAAGGGGGCCCTGCTGGTCGGCCCTCCGGGCACCGGTAAAACCCTGCTGGCCAAAGCCGTGGCAGGCGAGGCGGATGTTCCCTTCTTCTCCCTTTCCGGTTCGGATTTCGTAGAAATGTTCGTTGGCGTGGGCGCCTCCCGCGTGCGCGACCTTTTCCATCAGGCCAAAGAAAAAGCCCCCTGCATCGTCTTCATCGATGAAATCGACGCCGTCGGCCGTGCCCGGGGCAAGAATCCCAATATGGGTGCCAACGATGAGCGGGAGAACACCCTCAACCAGTTGCTGACCGAAATGGACGGTTTCGGCTCCAACAGCGGCGTCATCATTCTGGCGGCCACCAACCGCGCCGACATCCTCGACAAGGCCTTGCTGCGCGCCGGACGCTTCGACCGTCAGATCAGCGTTGACCTTCCCGACATCAACGAGCGTAAGGAAATCTTCCAGGTCCACCTCCGCCCGCTCAAACTTGACGAGAGCGTGGAAGTTGATTTCCTCGCCAAACAGACCCCCGGTTTTTCCGGAGCCGATATCGCCAATGTCTGCAACGAGGCGGCCCTGATTGCCGCACGCAAAGACAAGAAAGCGGTCCAGAAGCAGGATTTCCTCGATGCCGTTGACCGCATCATCGGCGGCCTCGAGAAGAAAAACAAAATCATGACCGAGGACGAAAGACGCTCCATCGCCATTCACGAAGCCGGTCATGCCACGTTGAGCTGGCTGCTGGAGTTCGCCCACCCCTTGATCAAGGTCACCATCGTACCCCGGGGGAAAGCACTCGGCGCCGCCTGGTATCTGCCCGAAGAACGGCAACTGACCACCCGCGAGCAGATGCTCGACGAAATCTGCTCCACCCTGGGAGGACGCGCCGCCGAGGAATTGTTTATCGGCAAAGTCTCGACCGGAGCCCTCAACGACCTCGAAAGAGTCTCCAAACAGGCCTACGCCATCGTCGTGTATTACGGCATGAGTGAGGAGCTGACCAATATCTCCTATTACGACTCCACAGGAGCTTACGAATATGCCTTCTCCAAACCCTACAGCGAGAAAACGGCCGAGACCATCGACCGGGAAGTCAAAGCGCTGATCGACGGACAGTACGAGCGTGCGAAACGCATCTTGCAGGAGAACTGCCAAGGTCACCATGAATTGGCCAACCTGCTTGTGGAGCGCGAGGTCATCTTCGCCGAAGACCTGGAACGCATTTTCGGGAAACGGCCCTGGACCTCCCGGACCGAGGAACTGTTTGCCGTCAACGAAAAAGCCAAAGAAGACAGTCTGCCAGTATCGGACAGCCCGGATGTCAAGCCCGACGGCACGGCAACGGACAAGCCCGCCGAAGATACAACGGATTGATTATGTTGAAAAGAACCATCAGTGGAGCCATCTATGCCGCGCTCATTCTGGCCGGCATTCTCGGCGGAGCCTACAGCTTCGCAGCGCTGTTCCTGCTCATTGCCCTGCTCTGCACTTGGGAACTCGTCCGTCTGTTCCGCACCAGCCGCCACATCCGCCTCTGTTGGATTTTCAACGGCATCGCCACCTCGGCCCTGTTTCTGTCGGCTTTTATCTGGTTTTCGGGCCTGACAAGCGATCCGAGGATTTTCGTAATCTGGCCCACCCTGCTGCTCGGATGGTTCATCGCCAGCATCTACCGCCGCGACAGCCAGTCCATCGAGAGTCTGCTGTATTCGGTTTTCACTCAGATATATATAGGACTGCCCCTGCTGCTGCTTGCCACCATGCCCTTCCGGCAAGGACATTCCATAGCCTCCTACGATTATGTGCCCGTTCTGGGCCTGTTTATTTTTCTCTGGGCCTCCGACACCATGGCATTCCTCTGCGGACGGGCGTTCGGAAAACATAAACTGCTGGAGCGCATATCTCCTAAAAAAACTTGGGAGGGGTTCTTTGGCGGACTGATTTTCAGTCTCCTGGCCGCCTTGGTTTTGAGTTTCGCCTACCCTGACGAAATGAGCCGCGTTCAATGGATTGTCTATGGAGGCATCGTCTCCCTTTTCGGAGTCTGGGGCGATTTGTTCGAATCCCAGATCAAGCGCTGGCTCCAAGTCAAAGATTCAGGGAACATGATTCCCGGTCACGGAGGTATTCTGGACCGCATGGACAGTTGTCTGCTGGCCATACCGGCGGCAACGCTCTTTTTATTATGGATTGCCTGACCGTTATCGGTTGATAAAATACGTAGAGATGGCTGCGATAGACAAAGAAACAGAAGACAGAATCACCGGAATGCTTATGAATCCCGAGACTCAGCGCGAAGGCTTCAATCTTCTGGTCAGGCATCTCAGCAAGCCCTTGTATTGGAACATCCGCAAAATGGTGCTTGACCACGACCATACCGACGATATTCTCCAGAACACTTTCATTAAAGTCTGGACACATCTCGACCAGTTCAAGGGCGATTCGAAACTCAGCACCTGGATTTACCGCATCGCCGTCAACGAGACCTACACTTTCCTCAACAAGGAACGCAACGAACATCAAGGCGACGCCTGCGACTTGGAGGACCTGATGGTGCAGAATCTGAAGACCGACCCCTATTTCTCGGGCGACGAGCTTTCGTTGAAACTCCAGGCTGCCGTGATGTCCCTGCCCGACAAACAACGTCAGGTATTCCAGATGAAGTATTACGATGAAATGAAATATGAGGAGATGTCCGAGATTCTCGGCACTTCGGTCGGGGCGCTGAAAGCCTCTTATCATCACGCTGTCAAAAAGATAGAAGCTTTCATCACCGCCGACGTCTGGTGAGGAGGCCGTCCTTAAGAAAAAAATGCAAAAAAATTCAAACGGCATTAAACTTTCAGGACTGTTCCCTATCTAAAAGACATATTATGAAATCACTGATCAGTCATCAGAAAACAATGGGCCGATCACGATATATGAAGGATTTTTGAGGACAGATTTCTTTTGGAAGAGGGAGCATAGCGGGCTCAGAACCTGTTTTGAATTGATTTCCCGATGATTTGATAGGGATTTTGAGACAGATTCGGGTTCATCGTTGAGCGAGCATAGCGGGCTATGTGAGCGAAAGGATGGACCGAAGCAGGCCTAAAGACCATCAAAGCAGCGGAATAATTGAGTCAAAAAAATATTTGAAAGAAATCAAAACAGGTTCTAAACGACCGATGAGAAAAGGAATATGGACCAAAAAGACAATAAGGTTTATGAAGGATTTTTGAGGACAGATTTCTTTTGGAAGAGGGAGCATAGCGGGCTATGTGACCGATGAGAAAAGGAATATGGACCAAAAAGACAAATAAAGACAATATGGAGAAAGATTGGTTTGACATCCCTAGTGGCAAAGAGGTTTTCCGTACTCCCGACCACTATTTCGAAGACTTCGAGGCACGTCTTGCCCAACGCATTGACGCATTGGCCCCGGAGACGGCGGAACAGACATACAAGTCAGAAGAGAAGGTTATCAAAGTACCTTTCTTTGTGATGGTGAAACCATATCTTTATATGGCTGCCATGTTCGTATTGGTATTCTTCGGTCTGCGTCATGTTGAGCAACGGAAACAGACAAGCGACTCCGAAGTCCTGTCACAGATGCAGGAAAGCATGGAAGAAGTCACCTACGATGAAGCCACAGCAGAAGATATTCTGATGAGCGAATTGGATGAATACAGCATCCTTTATTATTTCATCAAGCAGGACGAACTCTAATTCAACCGTTTTGACCCTTTCCCACTACTGATGCGATGAAAAAAACGGCCGTGCTTCTCAG
>JAZRWU010000191.1:0-3921 GCA_045599885.1 Bacteroidales bacterium
GTTGCCGCGCGACCAGTAGCAGTCTTCGCCGTTGGGCTCCTGATAAGGAGGACAGAAATCCGCATCGCGCCACCAAAGTCCGTCTTTGGGGTTCCAAAGTCCGCCTCCGATGACGTTGCGGGTATGCATATACATCTGATAGGCTTTCTCGAAATAGCGGGTGTCGCCCGTCAGGCTGCCCAATTGTGCGAAAATCGGCATGCCCATCTGGATAGCATCAATCCAAGTCCAGTCGCCGTTCTGCGGCGTGTTGACCAGCATATCCATACAGATTCTGGCATTGCGCATCATATCGGGGTCGCCATAAATCCGATAAAGCTCAAGGTAGGTCTGGGCGGCGCATTGGTTGTCCGCATTGCGTCCGGTATTGCCCCGGTACAAAGTCCAGTGATGAAAACCGGCCCAATCCATGGCGTATTTCAGATATGGCTCATCGGGATAGACGCTATGGAGCTCCATCAGGCCTTCGTAGAACACGCTGCGGGTCCAGATATGGCTGGGACGGTAGCGTTCCCGGACATAACTGTCGGCTCCGACATCGGGATATTCTTTCATGAAATAGCGGGCTGCGGTCTGCATTTTGGCCAGCACTTCGGCGGAAGAGGGCAGGGCTGCGGCCGTCTGGGCCGGGGCCTGAAGAACGCAGAACAGGCAGAGGCAGAAGGAAAAGATGGTCAGTTTTTTCATATCTCAATAATTGTTTTAGGTGAATAATCGGGACATTCTTACCGATAGCGGTCTTTCCACAGCGATTTCATCCGTTCGTGGAGCTTGTTCTCCGCCGGATTGTCCTGGGGCTTCCAGAACATCGCGTTTTTCAGCTTTTCGGGCAGATAATCCTGAAGGACGAAATGTCCGGGATAGTCGTGGGCGTATTTGTAATCTTCGGCATAATGAAGATCGCTCATGAGTTTCGTGGGCGCATTCCTCAAATGTAGCGGAACGGGCAGGTTACCGCTTTTCCGCACCTGATCCAAGGCCGAGTCGATGGCGAGGTAGGCGGAATTGCTTTTGGGGCTGGAGGCCAGATACACCGCTGTTTCGGAAAGGATAATGCGGCTTTCGGGCCAACCCAGTTTGTGGATGGCATCGAAACAGGCGTTGGCAAGCAGCAGGGCGTTGGGATTGGCCAGTCCGATGTCTTCGGAAGCGGAAATAAGCATTCTTCTGGCGATGAATTTGGGGTCTTCGCCGCCTTCCACCATACGGGCCAGCCAATAGACCGCCGCCTGAGGGTCGCTGCCCCGGATGGATTTGATGAAAGCGGAGATGATGTCGTAATGCATTTCGCCGTCTTTGTCGTAGGCAAGAGGGTTGGCCTGAAGGCATTCCCGGACGGTTTTGTTGTCGATGACCAGCGGGTTTTGTCCGTTTTGACACAACAACTCCAGAATATTCAGCAGTTTCCGTCCGTCTCCCCCGGAAAATCGGAACAGATCCTCCTTCTCTTCGAGGTGGATGTCGCGTGCCTTCAATTCCGGATCTTGATTCAAAGCCCGTTCCAAAAGCTGTTCCAAATCGCTGTCTTCTAGTGATTTGAGTACATATACCCGGCAGCGGGAGAGCAAGGGAGTGATGACCTCGAACGAAGGGTTTTCGGTGGTGGCGCCTATCAGCGTGACGGTTCCGTTCTCGACGGCGGCGAGCAGCGAATCCTGCTGCGCTTTGTTGAAGCGATGAATTTCATCAATGAACAGAATGGGGGAGCGGTTGTCGAAGAAACGTCCGTTGCGGGCTTTGTCGATGACTTCGCGCACTTCTTTGACGCCGGATGTCACGGCGCTGAGCGTGTAGAAAGGACATTCCATCTGGTGGGCGATGATGCGGGCCAGGGTGGTCTTGCCTACGCCCGGAGGTCCCCATAATATAAAGGAGGAAAGTCTTCCGCTTTCGATCATGGTCCTGAGAACGGCTCCCGGACCGACCAGGTGCTGCTGCCCGACGTAATCGTCCAGGGTGTTCGGGCGCATTCTTTCCGCCAGAGGTTGTGCCATTTCCGTTTAATAGTATTAACGTTTGGGCAAAAGTAATCAAGTAGGGGGAAAACTCAAAGAGTGAATGCTAAAATAAATCTGAATTATTCCCTTGCCGATAGGAAAATTATGTGTAATTTCGCTGCGGTTTTGCGGTCCTGCAAAATAGACCGTGCAGCCTGCTGTTTTGAATTTACGTTCAAAGTTATATATATACAGTCTATGAAAAAGTACAATTTTTATGCCGGCCCGTCCATCCTCAGTCAGTATGCGATTGAGAAGACGGCCGAAGCCGTACGCGATTTTGCAGGAACCGGTCTTTCGCTGATGGAAATATCTCACCGCAGCAAGGAATTCGTCGCTGTCATGGACGAAACCCGGTCCCTGATAAAAGAACTGTTGCAGATACCCGAAGATTTTGAGGTGATTTTCCTCGGCGGTGGTGCCAGTATGCAGTTCTGTATGGCTCCTTACAATTTCCTTGAGAAGAAAGCCGCTTTTCTCGATACGGGAACGTGGGCATCCAAAGCCATCAAGGAAGCCAAATTGTTTGGTGAGGTGAATGTTGTGGCTTCTTCCAAGGCTGACAATTATACCTATATCCCCAAGAATTACGAAGTCCCCGCCGATTCCGATTATTTCTACTATTGCACCAACAATACGATTTACGGAACCGAGACTCATAAGGATCTTTCATTCGGCAATCTTCCTGTCATCGCCGATATGTCGTCCGATATTTTCTCCCGTCCTATTGATTTCACGCATTACGACCTGATTTTCGCCGGTGCCCAGAAGAATCTGGCTCCTGCCGGTGTCACGCTGGTCATCGTCCGTAAAAGCGCTTTGGGCCGCGTGAGCCGTGCTATTCCCACCATGCTCGATTACCGTACGCATGTCGAGAAGGAATCGATGTTCAACACGCCTCCCGTACTTCCCATTTTCACGGCTCTCCAAACAGCCAAATGGTATCAGCAGTTGGGCGGTGTGGAGAAAATCCACGAAATCAATATGGAAAAAGCTGGCATCCTTTACGATGAAATCGACAACAACCGTATGTTCAAAGGCACTGTCACCTGTAAGGAAGACCGTTCTATCATGAATGTATGTTTTGTGATGTCCGACGAATACAAGGATTTGGAGGAAGAATTCGCCAAATTCGCCGCAGCTGCCGGCATGGTCGGCATCAAAGGTCACCGCAGTGTGGGCGGTTTCCGGGCTTCCATCTACAACGGTATGCCTTTGGAAGGTGTCCGGGCTTTGGTTGACACGATGAAGAAGTTCGCCGCTTCCAAGTAAGAAAGAAATTCAAATCAAATATTATGAATGTATTAGTTGCTACTGACAAGCCATTTGCCGCTGTGGCCGTGGACGGTATCCGTCAGGTCATTGACGAGGCTGGTTACAAGTTGAATCTGTTGGAAAAATACGGAGACCGCGCCAATTTCATTCAGGCTGTCGAAGATGCGGATGCGTTGATTGTCCGCAGTGATGTGGTGGATGCTGAGATTATCGAAGCAGCCAAACAACTTAAAATCGTCGTCCGCGCCGGTGCCGGTTATGATAATATCGATCTGACAGCCGCCACGGAAAAAGGTGTCTGTGTGATGAACACTCCCGGACAGAACTCCAATGCTGTAGCGGAACTGGCTTTCGGTCTGATGGTGTACGGTGTCCGCAACCTGTATAATGGAACTTCTGGTACTGAGCTGAAAGGCAAGAAGTTGGGTATTCATGCCTATGGTAATGTCGGACGTAACGTCGCCCGTATCGCCAAAGGTTTCGGAATGGAGATTTATGCTTTTGATGCCTATGTCCCTGCCGAAGTGATGAAGAACGAAGGCATTATTCCGGTGGCTACGGTGGAAGAACTCTACAGCACTTGCGATGTGGTCTCGCTTCATATTCCTGCCACTCCCGAGACGAAAAACTCCATCAACGCCAATCTGGT
>JAZRWU010000192.1:0-2904 GCA_045599885.1 Bacteroidales bacterium
GATTGAATAGTATAATGAATATCCACGGTACTGCTCTTCGTCACCATGACAAGATCTTCGGACGAGAACGTGATGCTCAAAGGAGCCGTTCTTGGAAGGATGAAGGAACTGCCGTCCGCCAAGACAAAGGTCACACTTTGCGCGCCTATTTCCACTTTTTGGAAGAAGGCATCGCCATCCGCACCCTGAGGTCCCGGTTCGCCCTGCAGGCCCTTGGCCGGTCCAAGTGGCTTTGGTTCCCAAGTTGTTCCATTATCGTAGGAAACATACCATTCATCGTTCTCGATTTTCAATTGGGGGGTCACACCGTCTTGGCCGCCACCTTCACCAGGCTCGGCATCTTGGCCGTTGGCTCGGACAGGTGAGCCCGAGGCATCCAGCAGCCAATGACCGTCCAAGGTCCAATAGCAATTACCGTCGATGGAGTCTTTCAGTCCGATTTGAGGGACAATGCCGTCTTTACCCGGAGCCCCGTCCATACCGTTGCAGATGGTGGCCGTCTTTCCATTGCTGAACACCAACGAATATCCCACGATGACACGCTCTTCCACGATTTCCGTCAGACTGCTGAGATAGCCGCCTTCCTGAATGGCATCCACCGCCGTCTTCAAAGCGCTGAGATTGTCATTCATATCCTGACAATACTGCCGCCATTCGGAGAATACTTTCCATGTGGGCAAGGAAAATTCAGTTTCTCCGTCGGACAGGACGAAGGTGACAGAATCGGTCGCGATTCTCACTTCCTTAAAGAAGGAATCACCCTTGTCGCCTTTTTCGCCCTGGGGACCGGCAGGACCTTGTGCGCCCGGCGTTCCCGGTTCGCCCTGAGGACCGATGGCCGAACTGAGTTCCGTCCAAGTGTCTCCTTCATCATAAGAGACGCTCCAGATATTGTTCTCGATTTTCAGTTGGGGCGTGATGCCGTCTTTGCCGTCAATACCGCTGCCGCTTTCACCGCCCGCGCCGTCTTTACCGTCTTTACCATCCAGACCGTTGGCACGGATTCTATTGCCGCCGGCATCCGTCATCAGCACACTGTCAAGCATCCAATACCAATTACCGTCCTCAGAATCCTGCCAAAGACCGATTTGAGGCGTATAACCGTCCTGGCCGTTTTCACCATCCTCACCTTTTTCTCCGTCCTTTCCGTCCTTACCGTGATAGAGGCTGATGGTGTTCTGATTGCTCAAAGTCAGACGGTATCCGATTTCCTTGCCGTCTTCGTCCTTTAGAGGCTCGTAGGATTTCACATAACCGCCGTTCTTGATTTCATCCACGATGGCATTGTACGATTCCAGATTGTCGTTGATACGCTCACATTCTTTCTCCAGTCTCTCAACAGCCGCCCATGTCGGGATTTTGAGGATTGTTTCGCCATCGGCCAACGTCAAGAGAATATATTCCGGATGAGTTTCCAAATCGGCATCGACAGCCGAGAACATGGAGTCACCGTCTTTTCCGGCAGGACCGGTTTCGCCTTGAGGACCTGGATCACCGGAATCTCCTTTTTCACCGGTAGCGAGGCCGAGAATTATCCAGGACTCACCCTCATCGTATGAGACGTACCAAAAGCCTTCGGTAATCTGAAGCCTCGGGGTCACACCGTCCTTGCCGTCAGTGCCGCCGCCTTCGCCGGAGCCTCCGGAACCGGGATCGCCTTTATCACCCTTGTCACCGTTGGCACGGATAGGCATCCCGTAGGAGTCTTTCATCAGCTCGCCGTCTAGCGTCCAATACCAATTATTATCCTGAGTATTTTTGCGAAGACCAATCACAGGCGTGTATCCGTCTTTTCCTGCCTCGCCGTCTTTCCCGTGAAAAAGGTCAACCGATTTGCCGTCACTGAAAGAAAGCCGATAGCCGATTACTTTATTGTCTTCCTTGATTTCCTTGATTTCCTTCACATATCCACCGGATTCAATCTGCTGAACAATGGACTGCAGGGAGAAAACATCCGTCTGCAGACGTTCGCACTTCGACTTCAGGTCTTCAAAAGCCTTCCATGTCGGGAGTTGGATGATGGTTCCGTCGGCCAAGGTCAATATCACATAGTCGGGATTTGAAATATCAATACCGTCCTTCTTGAAGACAGCATCCCCATCCTTGCCGTCCTCGCCTTGCGCCTTACCCAACTGTTTCCAAGTCTGTCCATTATCCATAGACACATACCAATATCCATTCTCTATCTTAAGTTGGGGTGTGATGCCGTCCATACCGTCATCACCCGGTTCACCTTGAAGACCTTGCGGACCTTGAAGACCTTGGGGTCCCTGAGGACCGACTTCTCCCTGAAGACCAGCCTCACCCTTCTCTCCTTTTTCACCCTGAGGGCCTTGCGGACCGGGCATTCCTTGAGAATCGGGATCTCCGGGATCTCCTTTTTCACCCTTTTCACCGGGATCTCCTTTTTCGCCCTTTTCTCCTTTCTCACCTTGAGGGCCTTGTGGGCCCTGTGGGCCCTGAGCGCCTTGAGCGCCGTCCAATCCGTTGGCACGTATCATCCTGTCTTCATCGTCCTTGAGCCATTCACCGTTGAGCGTCCAATACCAACAGCCGTTTTCTGCCTGTCGGATACCGATTTGAGGCACATACGTCCCATCGCCGTCCTTGCCGTCCTTGCCGTCTTGTCCATCCTTACCGTCTTGTCCATGGAGTATCGTCACGGATCCGCTTTTGGAGAAAGTGAGGGTATAACCGATGGTCTCTCCTTTATCCTCCAGTTTGGACACGGATGTCACATAATCATTCTGCTGCAAGGCAGTCACGATATCCTGAAGGGAACTGAGGTTTGTGTTCATCTCCGAACATCGTTTCTCCAACAGGGAAAGACGGGTATCAAAACTGTCCAACCTCGAATTCAGATCGTCGATTTTAGAGCAGGCAGTCAAAGCCACAACGCATAGG